>NZ_RIBZ01000028.1:0-54979 GCF_003721215.1 Streptomyces botrytidirepellens | reverse complement strand
GCCCCCGCCACGCGGGGGCGCCCCTCGGCTGTTCCGGTTAAGGTGAGAACCTGACGCGCTAACAACGCGTCAAGATCACAGGGCGCGCCGGGAAGTCTGGTCGGCACACGGCACACGTGTGTCCGCACCCGCCCGACGACCCAGGAGGCCCCACCCGTGGCCGCGCCCACCAGCCGCAAGTTCCTCGGCCGCCTTTCCCTCCCCGAGCGGACGTTCATCACCGACGCGCTGCGCACCGAGACCGTCGGCGGCATGATCCTTCTCGTCGCCGCGATCGCCGCGCTGATTCTGGCGAACACCCCGCTCAGCGGCGTCTACGGCGACATCAAGGACTTCTCCTTCGGCCCTCAGGCGCTGCATCTCCATCTGTCCGTCGAGTCCTGGGCCACCGACGGCCTGCTCACCGTCTTCTTCTTCGTCGCCGGCATCGAGCTGAAGCGCGAGCTGGTCGCGGGCGAGCTGCGCGATCCGAAGGCCGCCGCGCTACCCGTGATCGCCGCGCTGTGCGGCATGGCCGCCCCCGCGCTCGTCTACGTCGTCGTCAACGCGACCGGCGGCGGCAGCCTGAAGGGCTGGGCCGTACCGACCGCCACCGACATCGCCTTCGCGCTCGCCGTCCTCGCCGTCATCGGCACCGCACTGCCCGCCGCCCTGCGCGCGTTCCTGCTCACCCTCGCGGTCGTCGACGACCTCGGGGCGATCCTGATCATCGCGATCTTCTTCACCAAGGACATCAACGTCATCGCCCTCGGCCTGTCCTTCGCCGGGCTCGCCCTCTTCCGGCTGCTGCACCACAAGGGCGTACGCGGCGCGTACATCTACCTCCCGCTGGGCCTGGTCATCTGGGCGCTGATGCACGCGAGCGGGGTGCATGCCACCGTCGCGGGCGTCGCGATGGGCCTGATGCTGCGCTGCACGGTGCGCGAGGGCGAGGACCGTTCCCCCGCCGAGCGCATCGAGCACCGGGTGCGCCCCCTGTCGGCCGGGCTCGCCGTGCCGGTGTTCGCCCTGTTCGCCGCCGGTGTCCCGATATCCGGCAGCGCCGTCGCGGACGTCTTCACCCGCCCCGAGACGCTCGGCGTCGTCCTCGGCCTGGTGGTGGGCAAGGCCGTCGGGGTCTTCGGGGGTTCGTGGTGCGCCGCCCGGTTCACCAGGGCCGAGCTGAACGAGGACCTGGCGTGGGCGGACGTGTTCGCCGTCGCGACGCTCGCCGGCATAGGTTTCACCGTCTCGCTCCTCATCGGCGAACTGGCCTTCCCCGACGATCCGGCGCTCGCCGAGGAGGTGAAGTCGGCGGTCCTCATCGGCTCGCTGTGCGCCGCGCTGCTCGCGGGCATCCTCCTCAAGCTGCGCAACAACCGCTACCAGCGGCTGTACCAGGACGAGGAACGGGACGAGGACATGGACGGCATTCCCGACGTCTATGAACGCGACACTCCCGAATACCACCTCCGCATGGCCGCGATCCATGAGGCGAAGGCTGCCGAGCACCGGCGGCTTGCCGAAGTGGCCGCCGGGGGCGGCTCGGACGACGATGGTCCGGCATGATCTGAGACGCCATGATCTGAGAGGCTTGAAAGCCGCGGAACAGCGCAGAAGACCTGCACGCGCGGAAGACACGCGAAGACGACCGGAAGACGTACAAGAGCAGAGGGAGATGGCGATGAGCGCAGCCGACGACGGCGGCAACCGCAGCCTCGGCCAGCTGGTGGCCACGGCGACCACCGAGCTGTCCGCGCTGATGCACGACGAGATCGCGCTGGCCAAGGCCGAGCTCCGGGTGGGTGCCAAGAAGGCCGCGTTCGGCAGCGGCGCCGGTGTGGCGGCCGGGGTGCTGATCCTCTTCTCGCTTCCCGTGCTGAGCTTCGCCCTCGCCTACGGACTGCGTTCCTGGACCGGCCTCGGCCTCGCCTGGTGCTTCCTGATCGTGGGCGGCATCTACTGGCTGATCGCCGGGATCCTGGGCCTGGTCGCGCTGGTGAAGTTCAAGAAGGTCAAGGCGCCGAAGCGGTCCATCGCCTCGTCCAAGGAGACGGCGGCCGTCCTCGGGAACGTCAAGCCGCATCCGCGGGCCGCGGGGAACGGCGGCCGCTCCGTACGGGATGTGACACGCTCGTCGGCATGAGCGTCCCTGATATCTCCGCGTCGGTCGTTCGGCTGGACGGCCCCTGGACCCACCGGGACGTCGCGGCCAACGGCGCGCGCTTCCACATCGCCGAGCTGGGCGACGGCCCGCTGGTGCTGCTGCTCCACGGGTTTCCGCAGTTCTGGTGGACCTGGCGGCACCAGCTGACCGCGCTCGCCGACGCCGGCTACCGGGCGGTCGCGATGGACCTGCGCGGAGTGGGCGGCAGCGACCGTACGCCGCGGGGGTACGACCCGGCGAACCTCGCCCTCGACATCACCGGTGTGATCCGCTCGCTCGGTGAGCCGGACGCCGCCCTGGTCGGCCATGACCTGGGCGGATATCTGGCGTGGACGGCCGCGGTGATGCGGCCGAAGCTGCTGCGGCGGCTCGCGGTGACCTCCATGCCGCATCCGCGGCGCTGGCGGTCGGCGATGCTCGGGGACGTCCGGCAGAGCGCCGCAGGCTCCCACATCTGGGGATTCCAGCGGCCGTGGCTGCCCGAACGTCAGCTGGTCGCGGACGACGCGGAGGCCGTGGGGCGGCTGATCCGGGAGTGGTCCGGGCCGCAGCTGCCCGAGGACGAGGCGGTGGACGTCTACCGGCGGGCGATGGCCATCCCCTCGACCGCGCACTGCTCGATCGAGCCGTACCGCTGGATGGTGCGGTCGCTGGCGCGGCCGGACGGTATCCAGTTCAACCGCCGGATGAAGCGGCCGGTACGGGTGCCGACCCTGCATCTGCACGGGTCACTCGACCCGGTGATGCGGACCCGCAGCGCGGCGGGGTCGGGGCAGTACGTGGAGGCGCCGTACCGCTGGCGGCTCTTCGACGGCCTCGGCCACTTTCCGCACGAGGAGGACCCGCACGCCTTCTCCACGGAGCTGATCAACTGGCTCAAGGACCCGGAACCGGACCGCTGAGCCGACGCCGGACCGTGCGCCGGGCCGAGCCCCGAAACGCCTCCGGAACGGCCGCCGGGCCGGCCTCATGCGAACAGGTGTTTCTCGAACAGCCACTTGCCTGGCGCATAGGCCAATTGCCGCAGCCACCGGCGATTACCGACCTTGGGCCACGGGCAAAGTGCGGAGTATGGGCTGGACGCACGACTACCGTGACGCACCAAGCGGCCGCGGCTCCGAAGCCGCCGCTGCTGCCAATGCCGCACTGAGCGTTTCCGAGCGGAGCGGCTCCGGGCCTGTCCAAGGCCATGACCCCAATATCGTCGGGATTCCCCGCATCATCCGGCGCCGTGCCCGCTGGGTCTCGGCGCGGCTGCGCCATCCACGCAGCCGGTAGGCAACACCTACCGGCTCGCGTCTCCGTCACCCAGGAGCACCGGAACCGCCCGACACACCGGGATCACCGGCAATTCCTGGAACACCGGGAACGTGGGGCTAGAGGGCACACCCCTGGCTGTCCACCGGCTGATCGGCCGTACGCCCCTTCTCGGCATCCTTGCGCACCTCGTCCGCCGTCAGCGCGTACCCCGTGTCCGCGTCGTCGAGCGACTTGGCGAAGACCACGCCGTACACCCTGCCCTGCGGGGTGAGCAGCGGGCCGCCGGAGTTGCCCTGGCGCACGGTCGCGTACAGCGAGTAGACGTCGCGCTGCACGGTGCCACGGTGGTAGATGTCCGGGCCGTTGGCCGTGATGCGGCCGCGGACGCGGGCCGCGCGCACGTCGAACGCGCCGTTCTCCGGGAACCCGGCCACGATCGCGTCGTCGCCGCTGTTCGCGTCGCCCTGCGTGAACTGGAGCGCGGGCGCTTGCAGCGAGGGCACATCGAGGACCGCGATGTCGCGCTTCCAGTCGTAGAGCACGACCTTCGCGTCGTACAGCCGGCCCTCGCCGCCTATCTGCACGGTCGGGTCGTCGACGCCGCCGACCACATGGGCATTGGTCATGACCCGGTTCTGCGCGTAGACGAAGCCGGTGCCCTCCAGGACCTTGCCGCAGCTCGGGGCGGTGCCGACGACCTTCACGATGCTCTTCTGGGCCTGGCTGGCCACCGGGGACTGCGCGAGCGCCGGATCGGGCTGCGGAACCGAGGTGATCGGCTCGTTCGAGAACGGCGAGAAGACCTGCGGGAAGCCGCCCTGCGCGAGCACGGTGGAGAAGTCGGAGAACCAGGTGTTGGCCTGCTCCGGGACCACGCGCGAGACCCCGAACATCACCTTGGACTCGCGGACCTCCTTGCTCACGGTGGGCAGCGAGGTCCCGGCCACCAGGGAGCCGAGCAGCCAGGCGACCATCAGCATCGCCAGGACGTTCACCAGCGCGCCGCCGGTCGCGTCCAGGGCGCGCGCGGGTGACCAGGTGATGTACCGGCGCAGCTTGTTTCCCAGATGGGTCGTGGCCGCCTGGCCGACCGACGCGCACACGATCACCAGCACGATCGCCACGATGGCACCGAAGGTGCCGGGCGATGCCCGGTCGGTGGTGCCGTCCCAGATGACCGGCAGCAGATAGACCGCGACCAGGCCACCGCCGATGAATCCGATCACCGACAGCACGCCGACGACGAAGCCCTGGCGATAGCCGATGATCGCGAACCATACGGCGGCGAGCAGCAGCAGGATGTCCAGCACATTCACCGGGACACCGTCTCACGCGCGCCAGTCGAGTGGGACGTGCTTCGCCCGGTCCCATGGTCGTTCCCAGGCGGAGTAGTGCAGTATGCGATCGATCACTCCCGCGGTGAAACCCCAGACCAGGGCGCCTCCGACCAGGAAGGCCGGGCCCTGGTGACCACTGGGGTGCACGGTCGTCGCCCGGTTCGCCGGATCCGTGAGATCCGCCACGGGAACCGTGAAGACCCGGGCCGTCTCGGCGGGGTCCACCGGCCCGACCGGGCTCGGCCGCCGCCACCAGCCCAGGACGGGCGTCACGACGAAGCCGCTCACCGGGATGTACAGGCGCGGCAGGACGGCGAAGACCTGGACACCCGCGGGGTCGAGCCCCGTCTCCTCCTCGGCCTCGCGCAGCGCCGCATGCAGCGGACCGGCCCCGTCCGGATCACCGTCCTCGGGGTCGAGGGCGCCGCCGGGGAAGGACGGCTGGCCCGCGTGCGAGCGCAGCGAGCCCGACCGCTCCATCAGCAGCAGCTCGGGGCCGCCGGGGCCCTCCCCGAAGAGCACCAGCACGGCGGAGGGGCGGCCGCCGCCCTGCGGTGGCGGCAGGAACCGGCTCAGCTGGTGCGGCTCGATCGTCTCGGCCGCCCGTGCCACGGGGAGCAGCCACTCGGGCAGCCCCTGTGAGCTGACCCCCACGCCTCCGCCGTACGTGCTCGTCATCCGGCGGCTCCCAGCGGGGCGGCAGGGCTCCCCGGGTAGTCGGCGGGTGGGCGCAGCCGCTGCCCCGGCTGGCCGCCCATCTCGTACTTCAGCAGCTTCTTCGCCTTGTCCGGGTCGATCTCGCCCTCCCCGTACGCCGGGCAGAGCGGGGCGATCGGGCAGGCGCCGCAGGCGGGCTTGCGGGCGTGGCAGACGCGGCGGCCGTGGAAGATGATGCGGTGCGAGAGCATCGTCCACTCGCTCTTCGGGAAGAGCGCGGCGATCTCCGCCTCGACCTTCTCCGGGTCCTCCTGGTCGGTCCACTTCCAGCGCCGCACCAGCCGCCCGAAGTGGGTGTCCACGGTGAGCCCGGGCACCCCGAACGCGTTACCGAGGACCACATTGGCCGTCTTGCGGCCGACGCCGGGCAGCGTGACCAGGTCCTTCAGCCGCCCCGGCACCTCGCCGTCGAAGCGGTCGCGCAGCGCGGCGGAGAGGCCCAGCAGGGACTTGGCCTTGGCGCGGAAGAAACCGGTGGGCCTGATCAGCTGCTCCAGCGCCTCGGGGTCGGCGGCCGCCATGTCCTCGGGGGTCGGGTAGGCGGCGAAGAGCGCGGGGGTGGTCTGGTTGACCCGCAGGTCGGTGGTCTGGGCGGACAGGACCGTGGCGACCAACAGCTGGAACGGGTTCTCGAAATCCAGCTCGGGGTGGGCATACGGGTAGACATCGGCCAGCTCGCGGTTGATGCGCCGGGCGCGGCGGACGAGCGCGAGCTGGGATTCCGGCCGGGAGGGCTTCGCGGGCTTGGCCGATTTTGCGGTCTTGGCGGTCTTGGCGGTCTTGGCGGTCTTGGCGGTCTTGGCGGTCTTGGCGGTCTTCGTGGGCTGCGCGGATTTGGGTGCCTTCGCCGCATTCGCCGGCTCGGCACGCGCTTGTTCGCCCACAGCAGAATTACGTGATGCGGTCACCCGTTCGGCCCCCTTGCCCCGTGCTCTCACCGGCGTATTGGACACCCGGCCAGCCTAAGCCCCGCCACCGACATCCGGCCGGGCCACCGACGAGACCGCGCCCAATCGGACCCCTGCCGCACGGTCCGGCAGGCCAGTGCGTCAAACTTGTGATTGATCGCACTGTTTTACCGTCCGGCATCATGGGGACGACGGTCCCCTGTGCATGTCGACAAGGAGAGACTCGTGGACGACGTTCTGCGGCGCGCCCCGCTCTTCGCGGCGCTCGATGACGAGCAGGCCGCTGAGCTGCGCGCCTCCATGGGAGAGGCAACCCTCGCGCGGGGTGACGCCCTCTTCCACGAAGGGGACCCGGGCGACCGCCTGTACGTGGTCACCGAGGGCAAGGTGAAGCTCCACCGCACCTCTCCCGACGGCCGCGAAAACATGCTGGCCGTACTCGGCCCCGGCGAGCTGATCGGCGAGCTGTCGCTCTTCGACCCCGGCCCGCGCACCGCCACCGCCAGCGCCCTCACCGAGGTCAAGCTGCTCGGCCTCGGCCACGGCGACCTCCAGCCGTGGCTCAACGCCCGCCCCGAGGTCGCCTCCGCGCTGCTGCGCGCCGTGGCCCGGCGCCTGCGCAAGACCAACGACCAGATGTCCGACCTCGTCTTCTCCGACGTGCCCGGCCGGGTCGCCCGGGCCCTGCTCGACCTGTCGCGCCGCTTCGGCGTGCAGTCGGAGGAGGGCATCCACGTCGTCCACGACCTGACCCAGGAGGAGCTGGCCCAGCTGGTCGGCGCCTCCCGCGAGACCGTCAACAAGGCGCTCGCCGACTTCGCGGGCCGCGGCTGGCTGCGGCTGGAGGCGCGCGCCGTGATCCTGCTGGACGTCGAGCGGCTGGCCAAGCGCTCCCGCTGACGCAAGACGCCGCGAGGGCCCCTGCCGGAATCCCCGGCCGGGGCCCTTCGTCGTTCGGTTCCCGGACCATCCGCGCCTTCGGATCAGCCCACGCGGCGTTCTCAGATCAGCCCGTGCTCGCCCAGATAGTCCAGCTGAGCCCGCACCGACAGCTCCGCCGCGGGCCACAGCGACCGGTCCACGTCCGCGTACACGTGCGCCACGACCTCCGAGGGCGTGCGGTGACCGCTCTCGACCGCCGTCTCCACCTGCGCGAGGCGGTTGGCGCGGTGCGCGAGGTAGTACTCCACCACGCCCTGCGCGTCGTTCAGCACCGGGCCGTGGCCCGGCAGCACCGTGCCGACCCCGTCGTCCACGGTGAGCGACCGCAGCCGCCGCAGGGAGTCCAGGTAGTCGCCGAGCCGCCCGTCCGGATGCGCGACGACCGTCGTACCGCGCCCGAGCACGGTGTCGCCCGTCAGGACGGCGGCGTCGGCGGGGAGGTGGAAGGACAGCGAGTCGGCGGTGTGGCCGGGCGTGGGCACCACCCGCAGCTCCAGACCGCCGGTGGTTATGACGTCCCCCTGCTCCAGCCCCTCGTCGCCCAGCCGCAGCTCCGGGTCCAGCGCCCGGACCCGCGTACGGGTCAGCTCGGCGAAGCGGACCGCGCCCTCCGCGTGGTCGGGGTGGCCGTGGGTCAGCAGCGTCAGCCCGATCTGCTTCCCGGCCCGCTCCGCCGTCGCGATCACGTTCCGGAGGTGGCCGTCGTCCAGCGGGCCGGGGTCGATGACGACGGCGAGATCGGAGTCCGGTTCGGCGACGATCCAGGTGTTGGTGCCGTCCAGCGTCATGGGCGACGGATTCGGCGCGAGGACGCACACGGCGCGGTCGGTCGCCGGGCCGCCGATCGCGCCCCCGCGCGGCTGCCCGGGCAGGGAGGCTGCGTACGTCATGCTTCGGACTCCCCCGCGGTACCCGGGATGTGCTTGGTGAACTCGTCGTGGCCCGGCCAGCTCAGCACCAGGTCGTCGCCCTCCAGGCGGGCCTGTGCGAGCACGGGGGTCAGGTCCTGGTCCACGGCGGCCACCAGCGCGTCGTGGACCGTGCCGTACGGCCGCAGCTGGCGCAGCGTCGCGATGGTCGGCGGCATCATCAGCAGCTCGCCCCGGTCGTAGCCGTCGGCCGCGTCCCCGGGGCGGATCCAGACCGTACGGTCCGCCTCCGTGGAGGCGTTGCGCGTACGCTGCCCCCGCGGCAGCGCAGCCACAAAGAACCAGGTGTCGTAGCGGCGCGGTTCGAACTCCGGCGTGATCCAGCGGGCCCAGCCGCCCAGCAGGTCCG
Organism: Streptomyces botrytidirepellens; assembly: GCF_003721215.1. NCBI lineage: Bacteria > Bacillati > Actinomycetota > Actinomycetes > Kitasatosporales > Streptomycetaceae > Streptomyces > Streptomyces botrytidirepellens. The sequence goes on along the minus strand of NZ_RIBZ01000028.1, from coordinate 46,391 downwards.
AACGGAGCACCAGCCCGCGCCGGTCGAGGAATTCGGCGAACGACAGGTCCCGGGCGACCAGCGACAGCCGGTCCGTCTCCCAGTCGTCGCCCGTGGTGTCCGCGACGACCGTGTGCGGGGTCGGGCCCGCGAGGAGCACGCCGGCCTCCTCGAAGGTCTCCCGGACCGCCGCGCACACGATGGCCTGCGCCTGCGTCGCGTCGCTCTCGTCGAGGCCCAGCCGCCGCGCCCACTGGGCGCGCGAGGGCCCGGCCCAGGCGACCATCCGCTCGTCGCGCGGGTCCACCGAGCCACCCGGATAGGCGTACGCGCCTCCGGCGAAGGCCATGGAGGCGCGTCTGCGCAGCATGTACACGGCGGGCCCGGCCGCATCGCCGCCGCGGTCGCCGCCCTCACCGTTGGTTCCGAACTGTTCCCCGTGCTCCCCGTCCTGCCCGCCCGGCGCACCGTCCGGTCCGTCCCGCAGCAGCAGCACGGTGGCGGCCCGGCGCGGCGTCACCGGCGTCAGCTCACCGGCCGACAACAACCGGATGCGCTCTGGCCACTCGGGTGGATACCACTGGCCATTCGTAGTGGACATGGCCGGATGCTATGCGTTTGCGGGCGGATGTTCGAGGGGCCCCGGCCGGGGCCCGGACCCCGCCAGGGGCCCTGACCAGGTACTAGTCCGCGACCTCGACCTGGATCTCGACCTCGACCGGCGCGTCCAGCGGCAGCACCGCCACGCCGACCGCGCTGCGCGCGTGCACGCCCGCGTCGCCCAGCGCCTCGCCCAGCAGCTCGCTCGCGCCGTTGACGACGCCCGGCTGCCCGGTGAAGTCCTGGGCCGAGGCGACGAAGCCGACGACCTTCACCACGCGCACGACCTTGTCGAGGTCGCCGACCACCGACTTCACGGCGGCCAGCGCGTTCAGCGCACAGGTGCGCGCCAGCTCCTTGGCCTCCTCCGGCGTCACCTCCGCGCCGACCTTGCCGGTCACGCCCAGCTTCCCGTCGACCAGCGGCAGCTGGCCCGCGGTGTACACGTACGGCCCGGTGCGGACCGCGGGGACGTAACTGGCGAGCGGCGCCGCGACCTCGGGCAGCGTCAGACCGAGCCCGGCGAGCTTCTCCTCGACGGCGGTCACGCCTTCTCCCGCTTCAGGTAGGCCACCAGCTGCTCGGGGTTGTTCGGCCCGGGCACGACCTGGACGAGCTCCCAGCCGTCCTCGCCCCAGGTGTCCAGAATCTGCTTCGTGGCGTGTACGAGCAGCGGCACGGTCGCGTATTCCCACTTCGTCATGCAGCCGACTGTAATGCCTCACTCCCGGGGCCTGGTGCGTAGGCCGTGGGGGGACTGGTTAGGCTCCCCAGTGTGAGCAGGCTCCATGTCGTCAGTGGCAAGGGCGGAACCGGCAAGACCACGGTCGCCGCCGCACTCGCGCTGGCCCTCGCGGCCGATGGCAGGCGCACGCTGCTGGTCGAGGTCGAAGGCCGCCAGGGCATCGCGCAGCTCTTCGAAACGGAAGCGCTGCCCTATGAAGAACGCAAGATCGCGACCGCGCCGGGCGGCGGGGAAGTCCACGCCCTCGCGATCGATCCGGAGTTCGCACTCCTGGACTACCTCCACATGTTCTACAAGCTGGGTTCGGCGGGGCGCGCCCTGAAGAAGCTCGGCGCGATCGACTTCGCGACCACGATCGCGCCCGGGCTGCGGGACGTCCTGCTGACCGGCAAGGCGTGCGAGGCGGTGCGCCGCAAGGGCAAGGACGGCCGCTTCGCCTACGACTCCGTGATCATGGACGCCCCGCCGACCGGCCGGATCACCCGCTTCCTGAACGTCAACCACGAGGTGGCGGGGCTGGCCCGGACCGGCCCGATACACAACCAGGCCCAGGCCGTGATGCGCGTCCTGAAGTCGCCCCAGACGGCCGTCCACATGGTGACGTTGCTGGAGGAGATGCCGGTCCAGGAGACCGCGGACGGCATCGCGGAGCTGCGCTCGGACGGCCTTCCGACGGGCGCGGTCATCGTCAACATGGTGCGGCCCGCGATCCTCGACCACGAGGCCGTCGACGCCGCCGCCAACGGCCGCCGCACCGCCGTCGCCAAGGCGCTCTCGCAGGCCGGGCTGGGCGGCGCGCGCCGCGGCGGCCTCGCCGAGCGGCTGGTCGACCCGCTGCTGGAGCAGGCGCGGGAGCACGCGGAGCGCGTCGCCCTGGAGCGGGCGCAGCGCTCCGAGCTGGCCGGTCTTGACCTGCCGCTGCACGAGCTGGAGCTGCTGACGGACGGCGTCGACCTGGCCGGGCTGTACCGGCTGGCGGCGGATCTGCGCAAGCAGTGGCCGTCGTGAGCGGCACGGGCACGGCGCGCGTCCCCGGCGGCGCGCCCCGTACGGGCGGCACCAACGGCACGAACCGCCGTACCCGCCGCATGAGCGGCACAAGTGGCACACGCCGTACGCAGGAGGCGGCATGAGCATGGACGTGGCACCCAGGCTGGAGACCGACGCGCTGCTGGACGACCCGCAGACCCGCATCGTGGTGTGCTGCGGCTCCGGCGGCGTGGGCAAGACCACCACGGCCGCCGCCCTGGGCGTACGGGCCGCCGAGCGCGGCCGCAAGGTCGTCGTCCTGACCATCGACCCGGCCCGCCGACTCGCGCAGTCCATGGGCATCGACGCGCTCGACAACGTCCCGCGGCGGGTGGAGGGCGTCGGGGACGAGGCGGGCGGCGAACTGCACGCCATGATGCTGGACATGAAGCGGACCTTCGACGAGTTCGTCGAGGCGCACGCCGACCCCGAGCGCGCCCGCGCGATCCTGTCGAACCCCTTCTACCAATCGCTGTCGGCCGGGTTCGCGGGCACGCAGGAGTACATGGCCATGGAGAAGCTCGGCCAGCTGCGGGCCCGCGAGGAATGGGACCTGATCATCGTCGACACGCCGCCCAGCCGGTCGGCGCTGGACTTCCTGGACGCCCCGAAGCGGCTCGGCTCGTTTCTGGACGGGAAGTTCATCCGGGTGCTGATGGCTCCGGCGAAGGTCGGCGGCCGGGCCGGGATGAAGTTCCTGAACGTGGGCGTATCGATGATGACGGGCACGGTCAGCAAGGTCCTCGGCGGGCAGCTGATGCGCGATGTGCAAACGTTCGCGGCTGCGATGGACACCATGTTCGGCGGGTTCCGCACCCGCGCCGAGGCCACCTACCGGCTCCTCCAGGCTCCCGGTACGGCCTTCCTGGTGGTGGCCGCCCCGGAGCGGGACGCCCTGCGGGAGGCCGCCTACTTCGTGGAGCGGCTGGCCGCGGATCAGATGCCGCTGGCCGGTCTCGTACTGAACCGGGTGCACGGCAGCGGCGCCGAACAACTGTCGGCGGAACGGGCCCTGGCTGCGGCGGAGACGCTGTCCCTGAAGAGCGCCACCGTTCCGGATCCGCCGGGGGAGGGTAGCGTTCCGGCCAACCCCGGCGAGGGCGCAGAAAATCTTGGTGCCGACGGATTTGTCGATCCCGACTCAGGGAATGCTCAAGCCCGGAACGCCTCAGCGGCGGACAATTCCTCGGTAGCGGACCCCGACGTCTCCCCCACGTCGGCGGAGCGGCTTGCCGCGGGACTGCTCCGGCTGCATGCGGAGCGTATGCAGGTGCTCGGACGCGAGCAGCGCACACACGACCGCTTCACGGCGTTGCACCCCGAAGTTCCGGTGGCCCAAGTGGCCGCGCTCCCTGGAGACGTACACGACCTGGCAGGGCTACGGGCGATCGGCGATCGCCTCGCGGCGACCCCGGCGGACCGACCCAAGCGCACGGCAGGCTGACGCCCGGCCCGCGACCGTGAGGACGGCCGACGCGAGAGCCGTCAGGGCAGGCTGACGCCTACCCAAGTGCCCAGGGCGCGCGTACGCATGGCGGCGCGTAGCCGCCGCGTGCCCATGGCAACAGGGCGCGACACCCAGCGCGGGCGTGACCCGGCATGGGTGCGGCATGGCGCGCGTACCCAAGCCGTGGCGTACCCCGTGCGTAGTCCTACGCAGGTGCGCCCGGCACGGCACACGGCCGGGACGGTCACAGCGCCCGCCGCGGATCCCCAATCGTCCGCGCCGTCGCGCTCCGCACGTCGTCGCCCATGCACGTCGTCGTCCATGGCGTGGCGGGCTGCCCCAAGGTCCGCAGGCCCCCATGCCCGTGAACCACCTCGCCCGGCCACGACCGGCCGCGACCACTGTCGCGGCCGTACTCGTGTCGTAACACCCTTCCTCGTCCCGTCGCAGATGAGAGAACAAGCTCGTGACGAGGGGTGGGTGAGATGAAGTTGTGATGCGATGCGATGCGATGCGACGTCGTCGTCACGAACCGGCCTGCCGGCCGACCGCTATCCGACGGCAGCGAAGCGCTCGTACTCTTCGTCGTCGAAGGGCAGAATGCCCGCGCTGCGCTCGTACTCGGTGCGTGCGGTCTCCAGCAGCCTTCGCCAGGAGGTCACGGTCGGGCGGCGGCGCAGCAGCGCCCTCCGCTCGCGCTCGGTCATCCCTCCCCACACACCAAACTCGACACGGTTGTCCAAGGCATCCGCAAGGCACTCGGTGCGCACCGGGCATCCGGTGCAGACCGCTTTGGCCCTGTTCTGTGCCGCGCCCTGGACGAACAGTTCATCTGGATCAGTAGTGCGGCAGGCGGCCTGCGCACTCCAGTCGGTTACCCAGCCCATGCTGGCGCCGTCCTCTCCCGAATCGGAGCTCCCCCACGGCGACAAACGGCATATTCACCGTCGCCAGTTGAGGACGTTACGGAAGGCAAGCAGGGCGCACCACACCCTCCGGGCCCAATCTTGGATGGCCCGAACGGACTATGGGTACGCGGCAGATCACCCAACGGAGTGAGCTGACGACATTTGCGATTACTGGTGCAAACCAGGGCAGTTCACCCGGCGAACAGCGGGCAGCTCATGACACGGGGCCACAATCCGGGCACGTCTCAACACTCACTCGAGTGAGGGCGGGGATGTGGTGCGATGCGGTGCGATGTGGCGCAGCAGCACATGCGTGACTGGCGTGAAACAGCGTATGCGAACACGCGGTCCCCTGTCCGGCGATTCGCCACGTAGGCTGCCTCTTATGGGTTACACGCGCTCGGGCGGAGGGCTGTCCACCGCTCAACAGGCCGCCAAGTTCCTCGGCGTCAGCGCGCTGGCCGGCGCCGTGATGGCCGGGCTCGCGCTTCCCGCCGTCGGGGCCTTCGGCCTCACCGCCAAGGAAACGGTCCAGGAATTCGACGATATTCCGGCCAATCTCAAAACGCCGCCGCTCAGCGAGCGGACGACGATCCTGGACGCGAAGGGCGGGGAGATCGCGAAGGTCTACTCGCGCGACCGCACCATCGTGAAGCTGGGCGACGTCTCCCCGTACATGCGCAAGGCGATCGTCGCGATCGAGGACGCGCGCTTCTACAAGCACGGGGCGGTCGACCTCAAGGGCATCCTGCGCGCCGCCAACCGGAACGCGCAGAGCGGCGGGGTCTCACAGGGCGCCTCCACCCTCACCCAGCAGTACGTGAAGAACGTCTTCGTCGAGGAGGCGGGCAACAGCAAGGAGAAGTTCGCCGAGGCCACCCAGCAGTCCATCGGCCGCAAGATCAAGGAACTGAAGTACGCGATCCAGGTCGAGAAGGAACTGGGCAAGAAGCGGATCCTGGAGAACTACCTCAACATCACGTACTTCGGGCAGCAGGCCTACGGCATCGAGGCCGCCTCCCAGCGCTACTTCAGCAAGTCCGCCAAGGACCTGAAGGTGGAGCAGGCCGCGCTGCTGGCCGGTCTCGTCCAGTCGCCGAGCCGCTACGACCCGGTCACCAACCCGGACACCGCGAAGGCCCGCCGCAACACCGTGCTCCAGCGCATGGCCGACATGAAGGACATCACCCCGGCCCAGGCCGCCGCCGCCAAGAAGAAGCCGCTCGGCCTCGACGTCAGCATGCCCCGCAGCGGCTGCATCACGGCCGTCAAGGGCGCGGGCTTCTACTGCGACTACGTCCGCCAGATCTTCCTCAACGACCCGGTCTTCGGGAAGACGGCGGCGACGCGCGCCAAGCGCTGGAACCAGGGCGGCCTGACGATCCGTACGACGCTGGACCCGCAGGCGCAGGATTCGGTCCAGAAGTCGATCAAGTCCCACGTCTACCAGTCCGACAAGGCCGCCACCGCCGTCTCGCTCGTCGAGCCGGGCACCGGCAAGGTCCTGGGCATGGGCCAGTCCAAGCCGTACGGCTTCGGCAGGGACCAGACCCAGATCAACCTCTCCGCGGACCACTCCATGGGCGGCTCGAACTACGGCTTCCAGGTGGGGTCCACGTTCAAGCCGATCACCGCAGCGGCCGCCCTGGAGCGGGGCACCAAGCCGTACAAGAGCTACTCCTCGCCGTACAAGATGGAGTACCCGAGCCCGGTCAGCACCTGCAAGGGCACCTGGAGCAACAACGAGGGCGCGACGGTCGAGAACGAGAACGAGTCCGAGCGCGGCCCGTACGGGATGAAGGAGGCGACCGCGAAGTCGGTCAACACCTACTTCGTCCAGCTGATCAGCGACATCGGCGTCTGCCCGGTGACCGAGCTGGCCGACAAGATGGGCGTGGAGCGGGCCGACGGCAAGGAACACCAGCAGGTGCCCTCCCTCACCCTCGGCACCGAGGGCTTCTCCCCGCTGACCATGGCCAACGCGTACGCGACCTTCGCCAACCGCGGTGTCTACTGCTCCCCGGTCTTCATCGACTCGATCACCGGCCCCGGCGGCAAGAAGCTGAAGGTGCCGCAGTCGAAGTGCTCGCGCGCGATGTCCGAGAAGACCGCGGACACGATCAACACCCTGCTGCGCGGTGTGGTCGAGGACGGCACCGGCAAGAAGGCCGGTCTCCAGAGCCGGGCGAGCGCGGGCAAGACGGGTACGACGGACGAGCGCAGGGCCGCCTGGTTCGTCGGCTACACCCCGAACCTCGCGGGCGCGGTGTGGGTCGGCGGCGGCCCCGGCGCCAACGACCTCAAGATGGAGAACATCACCATCGGCGGTGCCTACCACGACAAGGTCTACGGCGCGGACACCCCCGGCCCCATCTGGAAGGACGCGATGAGCGGCGCGCTGGACGGCAAGCCCGCGCCGAACTTCGTCAGCGTGCCGATCAAGGACCCCAACGCGCGCAAGCCCACCCCGCCCAAGAATCCGGGCCGCGAGAAGCCCGGCCGTGAGAAGCCCGGGAACGGCGGCGGCGGGGACAACCCCTGGCCGGACATCTCCCTCCCGCCGGGCGTGATCGGCGGCAACGGGAACGGCGGCGGCAATGGGAACGGTGGCTTCGAGTGGCCGCGGTAGCGGTGCCCGCGGCCCGGGCGCGGTAGCGGTGCCCGCGGTCGACTGAGCGCGGTCGACTGAGCGCGGAAGCGGAAGGGGCCCGGACGAGAGATCGTCCGGGCCCCTTTTCCGTGTCTCCCCTACCTTCGGGTCTCCCCTGGTACCTCCGTGTCGCCCCTACCCGCCCGCGAGCTGCCGCTTCACCGCGGCGGCGACCCGGCCGCCCTCGGCCCGGCCCGCGATCTTCGGGTTCACGATCTTCATCACCGCGCCCATCGCCCGCGGCCCCTCGGCGCCGCCCGCTGCGGCCTCCCGGACCGCCTCTGCGACCAGCGCGTCCAGCTCGTCGTCCGTCAGCGGCTGCGGCAGGTACCCGGCGAGCACCTCGCCCTCGGCCCGCTCCCGCTCCGCCTGCGCCGCCCGGCCGCCCTTGTCGAACGCCTCGGCTGCCTCGCGGCGCTTCTTCGCCTCGCGCGCGATGATCTTCTCCACCTCGGCATCGGACAGCTCCCGGGAGCTCTCCCCCGAGACCTCTTCCTTCGAGATCGCGGTGATCGTGAGCCGGAGCGTGGAGGAGCGCAGCTCGTCGCGCGCCTTGATCGCTGCGGTGAGATCGTCATGCAGCCTGGACTTGAGCGTGGTGGTCATGGCGTCGAGTCTGCCAGCACTGGCCTGGAATCACCCGAAGATTTCTCCCCCGGCGGCGTTCTGCGACCATGGAGACCATGCGCGCGCGATACGGAGTACCCCTGGGAATCACGGCGGTCGGCGCAGCCGGTCTCGCCTACGCCGTCGGCTTCGAAGTGCGGTCCTTCAGGCTCCGCCGCATCACCGTACCCGTGCTGCCGCGCGGCATGCGGCCGCTGCGCGTCCTCCAGGTCTCCGACATCCACATGGTGAGCGGGCAGCGCAAGAAGCAGCGCTGGCTCCAGTCGCTCGCCGGTCTCCGCCCCGACTTCGTCGTGAACACCGGCGACAACCTCTCCGACCCGGAAGGCGTCCCCGAGGTCCTCGACGCGCTCGGCCCGCTGATGGAGTTCCCCGGCGCGTACGTCTTCGGCTCCAACGACTACTACGGGCCGAAGCTGCGCAACCCCGCCCGCTACCTGATGGAAAAGGCCAGCGGCCGCCACGGTCTGAACGGCAACGCCCCGGCCGTCGGCGTTGTCCACAACCCGTGGACGGAGATCCGCGACGCCTTCGACGCGGCCGGCTGGGTCGGCCTGTCCAACACCCGCGGCCGGCTCAAGCTGGACGACATCGAGATCGCCCTCACCGGCCTCGACGACCCGCACATCAAGCGCGACCGCTACGCCGAGGTCGCCGGCGGCCCCGAATCCGGCGCGGACCTCTCCCTCGCCGTCGTCCACGCCCCGTACCTCCGCGTCCTCGACGCCTTCACCGCCGACCGCTACCCCCTGATCCTCGCGGGCCACACCCACGGCGGCCAGCTGTGCATCCCCTTCTACGGCGCCCTGGTCACCAACTGCGACCTGGACACCCGCCGGGTCAAGGGCCTCTCCACCCACGAGGCCGGGGACCACACCTCCTACCTCCATGTCTCCGCAGGCTGCGGCACCAACCGCTACACCCCCGTCCGCTTCGCCTGCCCCCCGGAGGCCACCCTCCTCACCCTCACCCCGCAGGCCCCCTGACCCACCTCCCCGCCCCGACCTGCGAGACCCCGGAAACCGGATTTCGTGTCTGGCCACAGGTCCGCTAAAGTAGAGCTCGTTGCTTCGGGGTGTAGCGCAGCTTGGCAGCGCGCTTCGTTCGGGACGAAGAGGTCGTGGGTTCAAATCCCGCCACCCCGACAGAGGCCAGAGGGCCCGGTGTGTAAGTTGCACCGGGCCCTCTGGCGTTCGTACAGCAGCGGAGTACAGCAACCGCTACGACTCTCCCTGATCTTTCTTCTTCGGCTTCCCCTTGCGGTTGCCGTCGAGCGCCTTGCCCAGCTTGCGCAGCGCCCGGCGAGTGCCGTCGGACGGCACGTGGGTGTAGACCTCCATCGTCACCGCGATCTCCGAGTGCCGGAGGATCTGCATCGCGATGCGCGGGTGCACGTCCATGGCCGCCAGCAGCGAGGCGCAGGTGTGACGTGTGTCATGCACTCGGATCGTCCGCACGCCGGCCCGGTCGCAGCGCCGGTTGAACTCGCGGTTGAAGTTCCTCGGCTCGACGGGTGTGCCGTAGCGGGTGGTGAAGACGAAATCTGACTCGGTCCACAGATCCCCGGCGGCGGCCTTCGCGGATGCCTGGTCCTTCTGGCGAAGGCGAAGAGCGGCCACGCAGATATCCGGCAGCGGAAGCACCGCCTCAGACGCTTCCGTCTTGGCCGTATCCGAGTGCAGAAGCCGCCGCCGGACGCGCTGGAGCTGATGCTGAATACGCAGTTCGCCCGCGTCGAGGTTCACGTCCGCCCAAGTAAGGCCGAGGACCTCCCCCTTGCGCAGGCCGAGCACCAACACCAGGACGTACGCCCCGTAAAGGTAATCCCGCATGGCACGGGCGTTCTCCAGGAACGAGCAAGCTTCCTCGACCGACCACGGGTCGGGCCGCTTCCTCCGGGCCCGCTGCACCTTGATCAACTGAGCGACGTTCTTCGACACGAGTTCTTCGACCACCGCATTGCCCAGCGCACTCCGCAGCACCGTGCGGGCATCGTTGACCGAGCGCTTCGAGAGGGTCTGTCGGCAGCACTGACCCTTCGCACAGCAGCGACGCTTGTTCTCCGGCCGGGCGGCATCCTTGCCCTGAGCGCAGCACTGACAGGTGTCGGCGAGCTTGTTCATCCACGTCCGGATGTCCCGCACGCTGAGCCGGTCGAGCCGCTTGGAACCGATGAGCGGCACGATGTACCGGCGGACGGTGGTCTCGTAGGTGGCAGCGGTGAGCGGCCGGAGATTCGGCTCCACCACCTCCCGCAGCCAGTAGGCGAGGTACTGCTCAAGGGACGGCACCCTGGTGGCGACCGGCCCCTTCTTGGCTTCCACCTGGAGCTTGATCCACTTGTCGTGGACGTCGGTCCGTGTCTTGCCATAGACGTACTTCCTCTTCTTCCTGCCGTCCGGAGTGGTGACCCAGGCGTACGCGGCGAAGCCGTTCTTGTAGGGGTAGATGGACCCCTCACCGTTTCCGCGCTTGCCGCTCATGCGGACCACCTCTCGGACTCGTCCTGGACGCAACGGTTGACGTACTCGTCCACCCAGGCCGGGAGGATGCGGCGGTTACGGCCGATCTTGACCGAACGGATCTCANGGAGGATGCGGCGGTTACGGCCGATCTTGACCGAACGGATCTCACCGGTCAGGACGAGCATCTTGGTCTTGGACAGGCCGAAGCCGAGCATGGCGGCGACCTCGGCCGTGGTGTGCCACTTACGCGTGATCGCGTCCGTGGTCATCGGGTGGGTTCTCCTTCCGTTCCAGAGGCGGGGGTGAGGGTGGCGGCCAACCACTCCTCGGCGGGGGTGAGGCCGGTTCCGGCGTAGGCCCAGTGGGCGAGGACGAGGGTGGTCTCGTCCTGCTCCAGCTCGGCGGCGGTTTGGGCGCGTCGCCAGGCGGCGCGGGCGTCGCGGAGGGCGCCGAGGGTGGTGGAGTAGCGGCGGGACTTGGTGGAGAAGTGGCCCCGGAAGCCGAGCATGTGAGCCCAGGCGCGGAGCCGGAGGTGTTCCAGGTCCTTGCGAGCGCCGAGGGCCCATGCGGTGCGGACGAGACGGCGGGCATGCTCGGTGATGTCGAGGTAGGCCACTTCGGCAATGAGCCGTATCGGCCGGTCCAGAGCCCCGGTCGCGGTCTCGGCGCCCTTGGTGGCGTACTTGGCGATGTACGCGGCCACGGCCCGGTCGGTCAGCTCTTGCTCGCCGTTGAGGTCGGCGCCCCGGATGGGCCTCACGTCGAGTTCGTCACCGAAGGCAAATATGTGGGCTCGTCCGTCGATGACCGGTCCGGCAACCTGTGCCTTGGGCGTGGCCGCCTGGATGGCGTCGGTCAGCAGCTCGACCGTGGCCCAGGACGGAGGCGGGCTGTCACCACCGCCGGGACCGTCGATGCGGATCACGGCATGGAAGTGGACGGCTCCGCGCTTCTGGTACTCGGCGACCTTGGCGAAGGACAGCCGGGCGTGGTCGCGGAGGGCTCGCTGACTGAGTCCGGCCCTCTTGGCGACTTCCCGCCGCAGGTAGATCGAGAAGCGCCGCCAGAGCATGCCCGCGTGGGCGTTCCAGAGCACCGCGGATTCGTAGTCGTACCTGTGCGGGGCGAGCGGCGTGCCAAGGGCGTCGTCGTCCTGGTCGTGGCGGACGCCGCACCGGCACCGACGGACCGTTCCAGCCGGACCGGTGAGCCGGTTGTGGACGGGTCCGAAGCTGGGCGCGGTGAAGGTGGCGAAGACGCGCGGGTGCGTGGCGACGTCTTCCGGGGTGCCTTTGCCGCCGCGCAGTCCTGCGGTGATCAGGTGGAAGGTGTCGCGGCGGTAGGTCTCGGCGCAGGCCGCACAGCGGGTGGTGCGGCGGTTGTTGCAGCGGACCAGGAGTTGCCCGGCGGGCAGTTCGGTGGAGTCCAGGTGACGGAGGACGCGGCCGATCTCGCCGGTGTCGCGGTCGACGTGGTGTTCGGTGCGGTGGCCGTCCAGGCGGATCGGGGTGGTGCAGCCGCCGAGGCCGGAGAGCTGACCAAGTAGCGCGGGCATGGTGCCGAGCGCCGCCAGGTTGCCGAGTTGGGGCAGCGGCGGCGGGGTGGTGCGGGTGATGATGGGTGTCACCTCTTTCGAGGGGTGGGGCTGCCGGGGCGGCGGATGCTTGGCGGTATCGAGGCCGCCCTGGCAGCCGTGTTCGTCGTGGGTCAGCGGTGGCGCTGGCTGGTGAGCAGCGAGCGCATGACGACGGCGGCCACGGCGACGGATACGGCCGTGACGACGACGGCCGCCAGGAGCGCGGTCACGACGACGCCGACCGCGAGCACGACACCGACCGTCCGGGCACTGGGCCCGAGCCACGGCGCAGCCGCAGGAGCGTGCTGGCAGGAGCAGGCCGGAGCGTGGCTGTGCTGGACCGCTGGGGCGGTCGGAGCGGGCGTGTGGACAGTCGATGGGGTGGGGGCTTCGGGGTACTTCGGTCGGAACAGGGCGATCTCCTCTTGCCTACTCGTCTAGTCGTGTTCGGGATTGACTGTGTCGACGCCAGAGCGCGTACCGGACTCCACGAAGGGCGCGAGGCCGGTGTGGGCGAGCCAGAAGCCGAACAGCGCGATGACGACGGCGACCCACATGCGGACGCCCAGGAACTTGATCGCGAACCAGGCGATGACGCCGAGGACGAAGACCAGGGGCAGACTGATGGTCACGGGCGATCTCCTTTCAGCGGACGGGGCAACGGTGGGTACGGGCGGCCAACTCGGCGGCGGCCCGAGTGTCGTAGTCGGCGGAGAAGTCGCAGCGCGGAGCGGTGCACACGGCGGTGTGCTTCTCACGGCCCCGCTGGTCGTTGGCGGTGCCGACCCGGACCGGGCCGATACGGACGACGCTGCGGAAGCGGCGAGGCGCGGGCATCAGCCGTTCTCCTTCCGGTCGGCGAAGTCGTCGCGGTGGTCGGCCAGCCAACGCCTGATCTCCGCGCATTCCTTGGAGTCGGCGGCGAGGATGGCCGGTTCGGCGATGCTCACTGCTTCGATGAACCGGCCCTGACGGTTGAGTTCGGCAGCGCGCTGGAGGGCGTGCAGGGTGGAGGGGCGCACAGGTGTCGTCTCCTTGATCACTTGAGGTGGGTGGCGATGGCGTCGGCCAGCGGCGCGGGAACGCCGAGGCGGGCGCGCAGGGTGTCGGTGTCGATAGGTGAGCCAGTACGGGTGTGGTGTTCGTCGGCGAGCTTGCGTGCATGGGTGACGAGCGCGGCCGGGACGTGCGGCGCGGGAGCCTTCGGCTTCTCGGGCTCCGGTTCGGCGGGTGGAGCCGCGGTTTTTGGTTCGGCCCGGGCCGACGCGGTTTCGGCCGTTGGTGCGGTGTGGGCGAGGAGCGTTCCGCCGAGGAAGGCCACGGCTGGCCATCCGGCGACGAGGATGCGCAGCCAGGCCGGTACGTCGGTCAGGTCGAGCAGCCCGGCGGTGGCGACGTTCGCCCCGAGCGACGCGGCCAGCGCGACCACGAACCAGCACCAGCCCGACGCCTTGGACGACCCGGACCGCAGCCGCCGCCAGGCCGCCACAAGCAGCAGGTCCACCGAGACCGGATAGGCCCACGCCTTCCACCCGTCCTGCCCGGCCGCCGAGGCCAGGTCATGCAGGTGGGCGAAGGACAGCGCAGCGGCGATGACCGCTTGCACCAGTACCGCGTCAACGCGGCCCAGGTAGGCACGCATGTCTACGCCCCCTCGCGGGTGTCGTCAGTCGGTGGGATGGCGCGTGGGCCGAGTACGGCCAGCAGTTCGGAACGCTCAGCTTCGGTACGGGCATCCCGGTAGAGGCGGTGCGCGTCGGCCAGGGCGGTTGCGTAGTCGCCAGCTCGTACGGCGGTCTCGATCTGGCGAATCGCCTGCCACATCTCGTCGTGCATGACGGACCTCCTTTCAGGCATGGCAGGGGTAGGGACTTGGCGCGATGCGGTCGCGCCGACCGATGGTCGGAGACGGGTTACTCGGTGACCGGCGACGGTTTGAGGAGCGAGGTCGAAGCACTCACCGGAACGGCCGGCACGTCGAGCCGGAACGGTTCGAGCGGGGGCAACACCGGCACCAGGTGAGCCTGTTCATGGCAGACAGCCGCAGCGTCGCCCAGCGACAGAAACGGCGGACGGATGCGGGACCAGCCGCCCGAGGAGTCCCCGGCGACGGCCAGGCCGGGCCGTTCGGGAGCGATGGCGCAGGCCGCGCCCACCGCTTCGGGCGCGATGTCGCCCAAGGCCATCTTGGCGGAGGCTTCATCGTTCACGCGGTGGCAGACCCGTCCGGTCAACTGAGCCCGAAGCATCGTCGCGCCCTTGCCCAGCTCGGCGCCGAACCGCTGCCCGCACACCTCCAGGTAGATGCCTGCCGCGCGGCCGAGTTGGGCGAGCCGGATGAGCTGGGTAACCATCTCATCCCGCCGCTCCTCATCCTTCCGTGTGGCGACGAGGAACAGCTCGGCGACCTCGTCCACGAGCAGCACCACCGGCACGGGCCGTTCCTCGTCCGGCAGGCCCCAGATGTCAGAAGTGATCTCTTCATTTGGCGTGCTGGGGGTGATGCCCTGCCGCTTCTTGATCAGGTCGTATCGGTCCTCCATCAGTTCAATCAGCACGGGCAGCAGCTCAGCCGCTTGCACAGGGTCGGTGGCCAGCGCCGACAGTCGCGGGGCGAACGGCGCCAGCTCCACACCTTGCTTGCAGTCGATCCCGACCAGCGCGACCGGCTGCCGGGCCAGCCCGGATATCAGGTGTCGCAGGAACATGGACTTCCCCGAGAGCGTCGCGCCCAGGGTCAGCTGATGCGGAACGGCCCGGTAGTCCCGTACGAACGGCGTCGCGTCCTCCCGCAGCGCCACCGGCACCTTGAGGAAGTCGCCCGCCGCCTTCCGGGGCATCCGTACCTTCCGCAGCACGTCGAAGCCGATCAGCCGCAGCTCGACCACACCCGGCTTGACCACGTCCACGTACACGCCGTGAACGCCCCAGGCATGCCGCAGCCGTTCAGCCGAAGCCGCCACGTCCGCAGGCTCCTGCCCCGGCGCCAGCCGAAGCCGCACCCGCAGCCCGGTCGATGTCGGACGGATCAGGCCCCGGCGAGGAGGCACCGGCCGCACCTCCCGATGAGTGAGCGCCTGCGTCGCCCAGGCCCGCAGCCGGGACGGCGGAACGGTCAGCCCGCACGCATCCATCACGGACCCGTACGAGCCCAGCAGCCGGGCCGTGGAGACCGGCAACCCGACCGTGGACCAGTACGCGGCCGGGTGCCGGGCCCGGAGGTAGGCGGCCCCGCCGACCATTCCGGCGACCGGACCACCCACCTCCATCAACGTCATCACGTCGGACATCAGCCTCAGGCCCCCGCACCAACCGGCATGGCGGCCGGAGCGATGGCGTCAGCACGGAAGGCGATGCCGTGCCGCTGCTGCCCGTTGAAGACGGTCTCCCACGGCCGGGCGATCAGCCCGAACAGCGTGACCGACGACCCGAGCGCCAGCCCCTCCGTCACGCCGCCTTCCGGCACGGTGACCTGGAGCAGGGAGGACTCCCCGCCGTCGATGTAGACCACGCCGAGCCGCATCAGGGTCTCGCCGCTCTGCGCGTCCTTGGCGATCTCGCCAGTCTGCCGGTCCCTGACCTTGGGCTCCGGCGCCTCAGTCAGCAGGACCGTGGCACCGGAGGTCTCGACACGGATGGAACGCAATTACTTCTCCTTCTCTCGCAACATTGCCCACCTAGTTGTCTAGATGAGTACTAGTGGTCGAACCCGAATGCGCCGGGAACGATCACCACCATGCCACATCACTCAGCCACTCGTCTATACGAGTATGCATCTGCGTGCGTACGAGTTGAGAGAAGCGGCCCGCGGCGGCTGCACAGCGCGCCATCCGGCACGCCCGTCAGGTGGCGGGAAGCTGGTAAGCCAAGACGTAGGCGTCAGCGGCCATCACGGTGTCGCAGACCTCGACCGCGCGCCCCTCGGAGTCGAAGGCGGTACGGATCAGCGAGATCACCGGGACACCGGAGGCGAGCTGGAGCGTGCGCACCTCGGCGGGCGAGGGCATCCGGGCGCGGATCTCCTCATCGAAGTGATCCAGGCGGTGCCCCAGCTCTTCCAGCCGGGCGTAGATGCCGCCGGGGCCGGGGTTGGGCTGCGCGATTGGAGTGTTCCGGGCCAGGTCCAGCGGCAGGTAGGAGGTGGCGAACTCCACCGGGTGCCCGTCCAGCAGATACCGGCGCCGCCGGGCCAGCACCTTGCGCGGCGAACCGAGCCGGGCCGAGATGTCCGGCGACGGCCGCTCTTCCTTCACCTCCAGGCCGTCGACCTCCGGACGGCTCCCCGCAGCTTCGGCCTCCACGGTGAAGGCCGCCTTCCCCTGATCACGATGCCGCCGGGCGAACCGGTCCGAGGCCAGCCGTCGCACGGGAGGTCGCGGCCGGACGAAGACCCCCTTGCCGTGCTCGGAGACCACCAGCCCCTCTTGCTGGAGGATCGACAACGAGTTGCGCACGGTCATCCGGGACACCGCGAAGTGCTCGACCAGCTCGGTCTCGGAGGGCAGCTTGTCACCCTCCCTGAACCGCCCTTTGTCGATCGCTTCCCGCAGCGCGTCGGCGATCTGCCGGAACACCGCCCGGTCGCTCGTGGGGTCCAATACACCCAGAACAGAGGTCAGGGAAGGCATATGCACATACTCCTTTAGGTATCTAGACGAGCGGCTAAGCGGTGTTGCTACGGTGGAAAGCCTAGCCAGCCGAGAGGGGCGTGGAACGTGAGCGCTGAGCGCCCGCACTCCGTGAGCGTCGCCGGAGTCATCGTCGACGACGCTGGCCGTGCGTTGCTGATCAAGCGACGGGACAACGGTAAGTGGGAACCGCCCGGCGGTGTGCTCGAACGCGAGGAAACCATTCCCGACGCCTTGCAGCGGGAAGTCCTCGAAGAGACCGGCATCAAGATCGCGCTTCCCGCGACCCTCACCGGCGTCTACAAGAACATGACCGGCCTGATCGTCTCCATGGTCTTCCGCTGCGAGGCCATCGACGGCGTCCCGACCACCGGAGCGGAAACCCGCGCCCTGCGCTGGGTCACCCGCGACGAGGTCACCGACCTTGCCGACGAGGCATACGCGATCCGCGTCCTGGACGCACTCGACAACACCAGCCCGCCGGCCGTCCGCGCCCACGACGGCGTGCGACTCGTCTAGCACTAACCCACGGTCCATAGCCCCTACCAGCACGAAGGAACTTGTATGGACGAGTATACGAGCAGTCCGCGAGTCTGGGGGCTGATGTGCCCAGGTTTCCGAGAAGAGGTGACCCGCGCCCGCCGCTGGACCCGCGACATCCTCAGCGGACACCCCTGCGCGGACGACGCCGAGCTGATCGTCAGCGAACTCGGGAGCAACGCCCTCAACCACACCGCCAGCGGCACGGACTTCGGCACCTTCCACCTCACGCTGACCCTGTCACCTCAGACCGTCGCGATCGCCGTCAGCGATTCGGGCGGAAGCCCCGAACCCCATCCCACCGAGGCTGACCCGTACGACACCCACGGCCGCGGATTAAGCATCGTCATGGCCCTGGCCTGCCGAGTCGACATCACCGGCAACCAGCACGGCCGCACCGTCACCGCCCAGCTCGTAGCTCACCAGAAGGCGGACCAATGACACACCTCCCTGAACGCAACGACGGCTGGGACCTGGACCAGCTCCACCGCGACGAGATAACCGTGGCGATGAACTGGGTGATCCGCACGTGCCAAGACATCATCCGCGAGCACAGCCACAAGACGTTCTGGACCCCCACCGGAACCAGCACCGGCACCGCCCCGACGACGGACCACCTCATCCAGTCGGCCCGCACCGACGTGCTCAACAAGCTTCGCCACCAGATCGCCGGAGCGGAGACCATCATCAGCATTGCCGAGCACGAACGAGCCAAGCACCGGCAGTGAGTTACAACCTTCTTTACGGGTTCAAGTCGGCTCGCTCCGCTCGCCGAGCGCGTCCCGGCCCCCGGCCGGGCCTGCGCTCCTAATGGCGTCGTAAGGCGTTGTTGCTGATCTAGTCGGCCGGACGTCTTTGAGTGAGCCGACAGGCGGTGATCCGTAGCCGCTCCTGAGGCCTGACCTCCCGAGACAGAGTCGGCCCCGCATGTCGGCTCACTTGTCGTTCTTCATCGTGCGGGGGTGGCGGGGGCAGCCCGCGCTCCTGCCTTCGTCCCGCACGGACTGCCCCCGCCACCCCCACCGAAGGACACAACAGCGGCATCGTTGGCTCGTGGTCCAAGCCGCCGCCAGGGAACACCTCTCAACGCTCGGCGAACCCTCAGTTCCGCAGCTGACCGAGACCCCTGACGACCGCTGGGATTGCGAACGGCTGATCGGATGACGGGCCCTTGAGCCCTGCCATTAGGAAGACGCGCAACCCCTGCCCGGCGAGGACCAGCACACCACCGCCAACCAGAGGACTCCCCTATGACCAGCGTGTTCTGCGGTATCGACTGGGCCAGCGACCACCACGACATCGCCCTGCTGGACGAGACCGGCGCCCTCCTCGCGAAGCTGCGCATCGATGACAGCCCCCAGGGCCTGACCCAACTCCTCGACCTCATGGCCCGCCACGGCGACGCCCCCGACAACCCGATCCCCGTCGCCATCGAGACCTCCCACGGGCTCCTGGTCGCCTGCCTGCGCGCAACCCGCCGACCGGTCTACGTCATCAACCCACTCACCGCCGCCCGCTACCGCGACCGCTACGCACTCAGCCGCAAGAAGTCCGATCACCTCGACGCCAAAGTCCTCGCCCAGATCCTTCGCACCGACCCCGCCGAACACCGCCCCCTGCCCGCCGATAGCCACCTCGCCCAGGCCATCACAGTCCTGGCCCGAGCCCAGCAGGACGCCGTCTGGGACCGCGTCCAGACCGGCAACCGGCTGCGCTCTCACCTACGCGAGTACTTCCCCGCGTTCCTCACCGTCTTCAGGCACTTCCGCGAAGGCCTCGCCTCGACCGTCAGCCGCACCCTCCTGGCCGCAGCCCCCACACCCACACAGGCCGCCCAGCTCACCCGCCCCCAGCTCCGGTCCATCCTCAAAAGGGCCGGCCGCCAACGCGAGATCACCAGCGAAGTCGAACGCCTCCACACCTTGCTGCGGGAACCCCAGATGCACCAACCACCACTGGTCGAACAGGCGATGGGAACCAAAACCCTCGCCCTGCTGCGGCAGTTCGACGCCGCCTGCACCAGCGCCGACGACCTGGAAGCCGCGGTCGTCGACGCCTTCACCGCCCACGAAGACGCCGAGCTCATCACCAGCTTCCCCGGCCTCGGCCACCTCACCGGCGCCCGCGTCCTGGCCGAACTCGGCGACGACCACACACGCTTCGCCAACGCCCGCGCACTCAAGGCCTACGCCGGATCCGCCCCCATCACAAGATCCTCCGGACGCAAGACCACGGTCTTGGCCAGGCACATCAAAAACCAGCGTCTCGCCTCAGCCGGCTACATCTGGGCTTTCGCCGCGCTCACAGCATCAGCCGGAGCAAGAGCCCACTACGACCGCCGCCGCACAGCCGAAGAACGCCACATCGCAGCACAACGCAACCTCTTCAACCGCCTACTCGGCTGCCTCCACCACTGCCTCACCCACCACATCCCCTACGACGAACAGACCGCCTTCCCCGACACCGCTTGACTGATCAACCGCATCGGATGTCTGTCTCCGCCCCGCTCCAGCCCGGCCGCGGGCCGGGCCACGCTCAGCGGAGAAGCCGAGAAGCAGGAACGGGGGTACTGCTCGGCGTGCAGTTGAGGTCACAACAGCGCCTCCGGCGGGGGATCGGCCGACTCCGGGATGGAGGGGGCACCAATGCCGGCCGCGGGTCCGTGAGTGGCTGAGGCGGGAGCTCCCATCCCGTCCGCCGTCGACCCAGGCAGAGCCGAGCAGACGCGGCCCATGGCGTCCAGGTCGTTCGTACAGTGGCGCGCTCCACCTGGACGCCATGAACCACGCCCGCTCCACAGACGTGTGGGTCGACGGCGGACGGGATGGGAGCTGGGTGGTATGTGGTGACGCGAGTTAGATATGCGTCACTCTACGGGACGGGAAAATTTCATGATTGCCAGGAGAGGGGCAAACCCTTTCGTGCTTTATTTTTAAGTATCTTCTGCATCCCTGGCTTATCTGCAACACGCCACATTCTTTCCCATGCGCGCACGTCCGTCAGGTAGCCGGGGATCTTAATTTCTTTCTCGCATGCACACTCGATGAGCGCTTCAACGATTGCGACAACTCGACCCCTGCTCGGGTGAGTGACTCCCTTGAGATAAGAAGAGAGCTTCGCAACTTCATACCCTGTCTTCATTGACACGATATCGAGATCGGGCGCTCCAGCGCGGCGATGCAGTGCGCGCAGCTGAGAAGCAAAGGCGAAGCGGAAATCCCGCGGGGTCGCTTCTTCTATCGTCTTACCCAGAGCCGACACCAGCAGGTCGATGGCTCCCGCTAGCTCGTAGTCCGCTTGCCGCACAGATGTGCCCCGCGTAGGCCTCGCCATGGCGATCCCGCCGCTGGTCTGACGTCGGGCCGGAACGGCGAGCTCATCTCTGTGGGATTCGCTCAGCTTATTCTTCAACGGGACGAGCACTTTATGGCCGTGCCCGGCAACAATGACCGTCTCATCGTTAACGTGCTGCCAGTAAATTTGCTCGGATTCCGGCTCGAACAACATGAGAGTGACTGGCAGTGAGTGATTCATCCAATAGGCTACATGTTTTGCGTCGCAATAGAACCACCACCCAAGATCCGTCGGTTTGGTGAATTGACTAGCGCCGGACTTGATCTGCACAGCCAACAGTCGGCCAGTTCCTAGTCCAGATGCACCGCCAGGAGCGCCGACCCCATCGACCACCTCGATGTGGGCATCAATTCCGATATCGCTAGTCTCTTGTTCACGGAAAAGCCAACCTAATTGGGTGGTAACCAAGTATGCGGCCCGAGACACTCCAGCACGATCCACCAGGTGGGTGGCAGGGACGACTGTCAAAGTTGCATCTCCTCACACCGGCTCCGGCCAACCGATGAGTCCAGCCTAGAGGGAGGGACTGACAGCTGGCCCGTAACTCGCCCTCGGCCGTCCCGGGTTGGCGTCGTTACCGAAGGTCAGACAGTTGAACGCCCCGTGCCAGATCCGTGCCAGGTTGAGCGGGGAACCACGAGGAACAGCAGTCGCTCGATCAGCCCCGTCGAAGAGCTTTCCTGCTCTCCCTCACAGGTCAACGGCCAGATCGCCCCTAGATCACCCGAGCTTCCCAAGCTCAGGTTCTGTCCAGTGCCACGCAAGGCCCAGGCCGCGCAGTGTCTAGAGCTGACGGTTGCCGAGGGGTTCGAGCAGACTGTCCATGTGGACTCGGGAATCGCAGCGATCTTGGGGGCAGTAGTTGGGGCATTGGGTACCGGCGGTGCAGCTGTTGTTACAGGGGTGTGGGCGGCCAAGACCGCGCAGCACCAAGCGGCGGCCCAAGACGCGCAGGCAAGGCGTCAGCTGCGTGCCGAACATGTCCGAGAGCGTCGCGGGCCGCGCAGCAAGGCGTACGCGGACTTCGTCGCACAGGCGCGTGTCATCGAGAGGGCGCTAGGCAGGTACCAGGACTCGCACATCCTTGAGATGGGGCAATTCAATCAAGAAGTTGACAAACTCGACTACTTGGGGGTGCAGGTGTTGCTAGAGGGGCCGCCATCCGTCATCCGTCCCTCACAAGACTTGATCAGCTGCGCCCATCGATGTATGAGGCCGCTTCGAGTCTCCATTGCGGCGCTTCATGAGTTCGGCGATGAGTCAAGCGAGTACGCTGCAGCGAAGAGCGCGGTGGGCGATGTCGGCTTCGAGCTCATCGCGGAAGTGAAGGATTTCGCTGAGGCCGCGCGGCGCGTCCTCGACGACGATGGGGCCGGACAGGCCGACGCTTCGGTCGGCGCGCAGGTCGCTACGACGGCTACCGTCGCTCGGGACGCCGTGGCCGACTCGGGCTGACATCCACGGTCGACATCAAAGGCAGCAGACAACGGCGCAATTGCGCAGATGTTGACGGAAGATCGTCGGCCAATCAGGCCCTGTCCAACTCGGAGTGACCCAGCCTGCGATGGAACTCCAAGGCGGTGGTCAGCGAGTGCTGTACAGCAGGCAAGTACAGCAACCACCCCAACCACCGTCGATCGACACCGGCCCCAGCCGACCGACTGACCAGCCGGGCAGACCTTAGCGACCACCCCGCCCGTAGTTCGGGACGAAGAGGTCGTGGGTTCAAATCCCGCCACCCCGACTGAAGGAACAGAGGTCAGGCCCGGTGCTGAGAAATCAGCACCGGGCCTGACTCGTTGTGCTTGCCCCTCGTGGCCGTCTGTGACTGTCCTACACTGTGGAAACCGCGACATCACACTTGTGGGGGGACTGATGTTTCGACGAGCGGTGCCGACACCCGGGATGTCCGAGGCGGGGACGGTGCCGACCAGTCCCCCGCGGGCGCGTCGGTTGTGTGCTTGGGCGCTGGATTTCGCCGTCGTCGTGGCAGTGGCCGTGCTGCTCGGCTGGTTCACCTTCCATCGAATCAGTTCCGAGGTGACCGACGCCACGAGCCTTGCTGGGACGAGCGCTTGGGAGGTCATCACCTCGAAGGGCGATCTGGCGGAGGCGGGTCAGGACGTCGGACGGTCGCTTTGGCGGTCTGCGGTGAGTGACATCCAGCAAGCCTTCGCCGCGCTGGTCGTGTTCACCTTCGTCTACCACTTCCTCTCGCTGGCCGTGATGAGCCGCACGCCGGGGCAGGCGTTGACGGCCCTGTGCGTCGTACGGCGCGGTGGCGCGGGGCGGCCTGGGCGGAGCCGGGTTGCGGTGCGCGCCGCGGTCACCACGCTGGTCGATGTCGGCTGGTATGCGCTGGCCTGCTACCTGCTGGCCGAGGGCGAGGTCGTCCTCTCGGTGTTGTGCTGGGTCGTCGCCATATCGTTCTTCGCCTTCAATGCGGGGCTGGCGCTGATGGGCTCCCGGAGGTCGCTGGCCGACCGGCTGGCCGGTGTGACGGTCGTTGGCGCGCACGTCCGTGCCGCGCTCGCCCGGATCGGCGGGACGGTCCGGTGGGGCGGCCGGACGGGCCCCTGACGCCTTTCCCTGGGCCGTCGTTAGCGATCATCCGCGTCCGGGGCGGCAATGCTCAGCACCGACGATGTTGTCGGCACAGCTGAACGGGGTCGGCCAACGTCCGGCGGGTGCCGTGTGAGAAGGCGATCACCTATCGGGAAGGACGTGCCCGGACCGACCCAGGCGCGGGTCTCGAAGGGTGGTCGGGCCGACCCCGTACATCTTCAGCTTGATGCAGGGCAGAAGTTATTGCAAGTAATTTGCAATAACGGTTCAGAGCGTGGAGCGGACCTCCTGGGCCGCTGCGACCAGGTGGTCCAGGGAGGCGCGGACCTCGGGCCAGGCGCGGGTCTTCAGGCCGCAGTCGGGGTTGGCCCAGAGGCGGTCGGCGGGGATGGCGGCGAGGGCCGTGCGGAGGAGGGTGGCGGTTTCGGCGGGGCCGGGGACGCGGGGGGAGTGGATGTCGTAGACGCCGGGGCCGACCTCGCGGGGGTAGTGGGCGTCGGCGAGTTCGGTGGCGACCTGCATGTGGGAGCGGGCGGCTTCCAGGCTGATGACGTCGGCGTCGAGGTCGTCGATGGCCGGGAGGATGTCCCCGAACTCGGCGTAGCACATGTGGGTGTGGATCTGGGTGTCCGCGCGCACGCCGCCGGTGGTGAGGCGGAACGCCTCGGTGGCCCAGGCCAGGTAGGACGGGCGGTCGGCGGTGCGCAGGGGCAGGGTTTCGCGCAGGGCGGGTTCGTCGACCTGGATGACCGCAGTGCCCGCGGCCTCCAGGTCGGACACCTCGTCGCGCAGGGCGAGGGCGACGTGGCGTGCGGTGTCGGCGAGGGGCTGGTCGTCGCGGACGAAGGACCAGGCCAGCATGGTGACGGGGCCGGTGAGCATGCCCTTGACCGGGCGGTCGGTGAGGGACTGGGCGTACGTCGTCCAGCGCACCGTCATCGGCTCGGGCCGGGAGATGTCGCCGGCCAGGATCGGCGGGCGGACGTAGCGGGTGCCGTAGGACTGCACCCAGCCGTGCCGGGTGGCGAGGTAGCCGGTGAGCTGTTCGGCGAAGTACTGGACCATGTCGTTGCGTTCGGGCTCGCCGTGCACCAGGACGTCGATGCCCGTCTTCTCCTGGAAGGAGATCACGTCCTGGATCTCGGCCGCGATGCGCTGCTCGTATCCGGCGGTGTCGATGCGTCCGGCGCGCAGGTCGGCGCGGGCGGTGCGCAGCTCGCTGGTCTGCGGGAACGAGCCGATGGTGGTCGTCGGCAACGCGGGCAGCCGCAGCCGGGCACGCTGGGCGGGGGCGCGCTCGGCATACGGCTCGGGGCGGCGGGTGTCGGCGTCGGTGACGGCCTCGGCTCGGGCGCGTACGGCCGGGTCGCGGGTGAGCGTGGAGGTGGACCGGGAGGCCAGGTCGGCGCGGTTGGCGGCGAGTTGTGCGGCGATGGTGCCGGTGCCCTGGGCGATGCCGCGGGCGAGGGTCGCGACCTCGGTGGCCTTCTGACGGGCGAAGGCCAGCCAGCGGGCGATCTGGGGGTCGATGTCGCGTTCGGCTGCCGTGTCGAGGGGGACGTGGAGGAGGGAGCAGGACGCCGAGACGTCGACCCGGTCGGCGAAGCCGAGCAGGGTGCCGAGCCTGGACAGGGAGGCGGCGAGGTCGTTGATCCACACGTTGCGGCCGTCCACGACGCCCGCGACCAGGCGCTTGCCGGGCAGTCCGCCGACGGCGGCGAGGTCGTCGAGGTTGGGGGCGGCGGGCCCGGTGAAGTCGAGTGCCAGCCCGTCCACGGGGGCCTTGGCCAGGACGGACAGGGACTCGCCGAGGCGGTCGAAGTACGACGCGACCAGCAGCCGGGGGCGGTCGGTGAGGGCGCCCAGTTCGCGGTACGCGCGGGCGGCGGCGTTCAGTTCGGCGGCGGTGCGGTCCTGGACGAGCACGGGTTCGTCCAGCTGGACCCATGCGGCGCCGGCCGCCCGCAGATCGGCCAGCACCTCCGCGTACACGGGCAGCAGCCGGTCCAGCAGGGTGAGCGGCTCGAAGTCCGGCGCGACGCCGGGTGCGGGCTTGGCGAGCAGGAGGTAGGTGACGGGGCCGACCAGCACCGGCCGGGCGGTGTGACCGAGTGCGACCGCTTCTGACAGCTCGGCGACCTGCTTCGCCGAGTTGGCGGCGAAGACGGTGTCGGGGCCGAGTTCGGGCACCAGGTAGTGGTAGTTGGTGTCGAACCACTTGGTCATCTCCAGCGGCGCGGCCTCCTGGGTGCCGCGCGCCATGGCGAAGTAGCCGTCCAGCGCGTCGGCTTCGACGGCGGCGCGGTGGCGGTCCGGTACGGCACCGACCATGACGCTGGTGTCCAGCACATGGTCGTAGAACGAGAAGTCGCCGGTCGGCACCTCGTCGATACCGGCGTCGGCCAGCTGCCGCCAGTTCGCCGCGCGCAGCATCGCGGCGGTCTCCCGAAGGGCGCCGGCGCCGACCCGGCCCTTCCAGTAGCCCTCGACGGCCTTCTTCAGTTCGCGGTGGTGCCCCTGACGGGGGTAGCCGTACACGGTGGCCCGTGCCGCCGCGGCGGCCGCGGATGTCGCTGTCACGTAGCTCTCCTTCGCGAGCGTGTCCCTTGGGGATCCCGGCCGGATTCGGGGGCGCGAAGGAGTGACGAACCGGGCGGATCGACCGCGCGTCCGATACGCGCGCGTCCGCCTGCTTGGTACGCCGACCCGCCCTCGAGGTCACCGGGATCTCCGCGCGCGATCGGTCGCGCACGGGCAACGGGCAGGTCTTCGGACTCGCGGGCACACCTCGTGACGTCGTGCACGTCGAGGCACCTACTGGCCGTCGCTTCCCGGGCCCGTCTCCCGGACCCAGTGCGTATGACGGCGGTCGTTCCCGCTCACCGCTGCGGGGCAGTCCCGGATTTCCACCGGGTTCCCTCTTACGACGCGCCTGCCTGGCGGGCAGGGCGAACCAGCTGCGGGGCCCAGCCTAGGCGGTGGTGCCGGATCGGGGCACCCCCTCCACAGGGGCAGGGGGTAGAAAGGGCGTATGGCGCGCCGTTCCTTAGCATCCGATGTGGTTTCCACAGCCTCCGAGGCCGGAATGGCCTCCGCGGCCCCCGAGGCCGGAGTCCCCGAGTCCGACGCCGAGGCGATGGTCACTGCCGTGCTGACCGCGTCCCGGCTGCTCGTCGCCGTCTCCGCCCGGTCGCTGGCAGCGGTGGAGGAGTCCCTGACACTGCCGCAGTTCCGGATGCTGGTCGTCCTGGACGCCGGAGGTCCGCTGAGCCTGTCCGGGCTGGCCGGGGAGCTGGGCGTCCAGCCGTCGACCGCGATGCGCATGATCGACCGCCTGGTCACGACGGGCGTGGTCGCGCGCGGCGTCTCCGCCGAGGACCGGCGTACCAGCATGATCTCGCTCACTCGGGCCGGTCGGCGGATCGTGGCCGAGGTCACCGAGCGGCGCCGCCAGGAGATCGCGCGCATCGTGGACGTCATGCCCGCCGGACAGCGCCGCCATCTGATCGAGGCGCTCCAGGCGTTCGCCGAGGCGGGCGGCGAACCGACCGTCGAGACCGGGAGCCCGCAGGCCCACGCCGCCTGGTGAGCGCGTGGGCGACCCCGGCGCCCGGCAGCCGCACCCCCGTAACCCTGCGAGAATGATCAACTGCTCTGGGAGACCGTGAGACCGGTGGGTGGCCGGGGGGACAGGGGACGTGCGATGAGGCTGCGGGACCGGCTGCGGTACTGGTTCGACGGCACGATGGACCGGGGGACGCCCGCCCTGATCGGCTGGCTCGGCCTCGCCTCCCTCGCGTTGATCGCCGTGGTCTCCACGCTGGTGGTCGCCCTCTCCCACGAGGACACCCGGAAGAGCGGCGGCTGGACGGGCGTGGTGTGGATGAGCCTGCTGCGCACGCTCGATCCGGGCACCATGGGCG
The DNA here is from genome assembly GCF_003721215.1 of Streptomyces botrytidirepellens. Classification (NCBI taxonomy): domain Bacteria; kingdom Bacillati; phylum Actinomycetota; class Actinomycetes; order Kitasatosporales; family Streptomycetaceae; genus Streptomyces; species Streptomyces botrytidirepellens. The sequence goes on along the minus strand of NZ_RIBZ01000028.1, from coordinate 19,355 downwards.
GGGACACCGGCCGCCCGCTGTTCCTGGTGCTGATGCTCACGGTCACGATCGGCGGCATCTTCATCGTCAGCGCGCTCATCGGTGTCCTCACCACGGGCCTGGAGAACCGGATCCAAATGCTCCGCAAGGGCCGGTCGCGGCTGATCGAGCGCGGCCACACGATCGTGCTGGGCTGGTCGGACCAGGTGTTCACGGTGATCGCCGAGCTGGTGGAGGCCAACCAGAGCGCCCGCCGCTCCTGTGTGGTGATCCTCGCCGACCACGACAAGGTCGACATGGAGGACCAGATCCGCGACCGGATCCCCGCGACCGGCCGCACCCGCGTGATCTGCCGCTCCGGAAGTCCGCTGGAGCGGCGCGACCTGGAGCTGGTGAGCCCCGACACCGCCAAGTCGATCATGGTGTTGCCGCCGGTCGGGGACGACACCGACACGGACGTCATCAAGGTGCTCCTGCTGCTCAACAGCCGGAAGTGGAAGGGCGCGCGGCCGAACGTCGTGGCGGCCGTGGAGAGTTCGGACAACCTGCCCGCCGCCCGCCTCGCCGCCGGTACGAACGCACTGATCATCGACGCCGACGACATCGCCGTACGGCTCATCGCCCAGGCGCACCGGCAGTCGGGGCTGTCCAGCGTCTTCAACGAACTGCTCAGCTTCGAAGGCAACGAGTTCTACTTCCACGAGCAGCCCGTGCTGGCGGGTGGGACGTACGCGGACACCCTGGCCCACTACGCGCAGGGCATGGCCGCCGGGCTGCGCCGCAGCGACGGTGAGGTGCTGCTCAACCCGCCGATGGACACCGTCGTCCGCGACGACGACCAGCTGCTGGTGATGGCCGAGGACGATCTGCTGATACGGCCCGCCGAGGCCCGGCCCGAGATCGTCCCGTCGGCGATCACCACCGCGCCCGGGCGGCCGCCGGTGCCGGACCGCACCCTGGTGATCGGCTGGAACTCCCGGGCGTCGAAGCTCATCACGCTGCTGGACAGCTTCGTCGAACCCGGCTCGGCCGTGGACATCGCGGCACCGCGGCGGCCGCGGAAGGGGGTGCCGGAGGGACTGAAGAACCTGACGGTGGGCCACAAGCGGTGCGAGCCGACCCGCAGGTCGTCCCTGGAGGCCCTCGACCTCGGCCGCTACCAGCACATCGTGGTGCTGTCCGACGACACCATCGACCCCCGGCGCTCCGACGACCGGACGCTGGTGACGCTGCTGCACCTGCGCGACATCGAGGTGCGGCTCGGTGACCCGTACTCGATCGTCACGGAGATGAACGACGACAGCAACCGGGAGATCGCCCAGGTCACCAAGGCCGACGACTTCATCGTCAGCACCAAGGTGATCAGCCTGCTGCTGACCCAGCTGACCGAGAACCGCGAGTTGTACACGGTGTTCATCGACCTCTTCGACCCGGAGGGCTCGGAGATCTACCTCAAACCGGCCACCAACTACCTGGTGCCCGGGGCCGAGGCCAACTTCGCGACGGTCATCGAGGCCGCACGGCGGCGCGGCGAGACGGCCCTCGGCTACCGGCTGGCACGCCACGCCGACGTACCGCCCACCTACGGCGTCCGCCTCAACCCCGACAAGGCCGCGCCGCTGGTCCTGGACGAGGGCGACGCGATCGTCGTCCTGGCCGAGGAGTAACGCTTCTGCGGACCCGGTCTGCGGGCCCGGCTCCTACTGGCGGCTCAGGGAGCGGCTGACGCCCGCCGCGGTGGTGGTGGCCAGGATCCAGCCGGTGACGATCAGCAGGTACGAGAGCCACTGGTACCCGCCGCGCGGGGCGAACGCGGCCTCCTGCCCGAAGCCGATGATGGGGAGGAGCAGGTCGAGGGTGTAGAAGACCGGGTTGAAGTCGGGGGCCTCGCCGGATTTCAGCGGCCGCGGGTGGTGGAGCGCGAAGGCCAGGGTGCCGGTGAGGAGCAGCGCGAAGAGCCAGCCCGCGGCGCGCAGCGGGCGGAAGCCGTAGCCGACGGTGACGTCCTGGAGGTGGCCCCAGGCGCGGGCGTAGCGCGGGAGGGTACGGCGGTGGCGGCGGAGCTTGGCGAGCTGGACGGTGCGGGCGGCGGCCTCGTCGCCCGCGGCGCGGTACACGGTGGTCAACTGCTCGTAGGAGGCGGGGAGATAGCCCTCCTTCTCACGTTCCAGGAGCGGCAGCCGATCCTCGGCGGGGAGGTGCGGGGCGAGGCTGCGGTAGCTGAGGCCGTCGATCCTGACGCGATCGGGCCAGACCTCGGGGCGGATGTGCAGCAGGTCGATCTGGGAGCGGCGCAGGTTCACATCGCCCTCGATGGGGGCGGCCTCGCGTAGCCACAGCTCACCGATGACGCAGCTGCTGGCGCGCAGGGCCTGGTCACCGGGGTGGGACAGCCGGGCGTAGGTGAGGTTGAGGTGGCGGGGCACCCGGGCCCCGCTGAGGTTGACGCGTCCGCGGGCGCGCAGCCGCATGGCGCGCAGATCGTTGCCGACGGACAGGTTCTCGGCGTGCAGGGCGGTGCCGCCGGGGGCGTGGAGTTCGCTGTCGTCGAGGTTCACCTGGCCGGTGACGGTGGCCTCGTTGAGCCGTATCGTTCCGTGGGCGACGAGGTCCGCGGCCTGGACGTCGGCTCCGATGACCGCGTGGTTGAGCTGGAGCAACGGCTGTTCGCAGCGGGTGTCCGGAGTGCCCAGGCGCGCCCCGTCGAGGAAGAGCCCTCCGGTGATCTGCGCCCCCGCGAGCCGCACCGGGCCCGTCGTACGACACCTGCTCATCCGCAGGACACCCTCGGTGTGCAGGGCCCCGGCCGTGAGCTCGGGAAGGGTGGAGTCGCTGAGCACCAGGACGTGCAGCCGCGCCCCGTACAGCTGCGGGGTCCGCTCGAAGTGGCAGGACCGCAGCCGTACGGCGTGCTCGACCACCCCGTACTTCAGGCGCAGCTCCCCGGTGATGCGCGCGCCGATCAGCTTCAGGCCCGCCACCTCGCCGTCACGCGTGGGCCCGCCGAGCAGCAGCGCGCGCAGCACCTCGGCTCGTACGGTCCGCTCGGGTCCCCAGGAGCCGCCGTGTTCGGGATCGTCGTCGGCGCCTTCGCGGAAATCGACACCCTCATCGAGCGGGAAGGCCCGCCAGACGCGCCGCTCCGCCGGTGTCAGGTCCGTGATCTCCACCGGCGGGATCGTGTCGCGGGGGTGTTCGGGGTGTCAACCGCGCTGTGATTCACGGGCCTTCGGCTCGGTGGGGGCGGTGTCGGCTGCGGGGGCCGCGGCGGGCTTGGGACGGATGAGGCGGCGCGCCAGGGGCTCGGTGTAGCGGGCGGTGAGGGGGCCGATGATGACCAGGATCAGGACGTACGCCGTGGCCAGGGGGCCCAGCGACGGTTCGATGCCCGCGGTGACGGCGAGTCCGGCGATGACGATGGAGAACTCGCCGCGCGCGACCAGCGTGCCGCCCGCCCGCCAGCGGCCCTTGACGGAGATCCCGGCGCGCCGCGCGGCCCAGTAGCCCGTGGCGACCTTGGTGCAGGCGGTGACGACGGCCAGCGCGAGGGCGGGCAGCAGGACCGGCGGGATGCTGGCGGGGTCGGTGTGCAGGCCGAAGAAGACGAAGAAGACGGCGGCGAACAGGTCGCGCAGCGGGCTGAGCAGGTTGTGGGTGCCCTCGGCGACCGAGCCGGTGAGGGCGATGCCGACCAGGAAGGCGCCCACGGCGGCGGAGACCTGGAGCTGCTGGGCTATCCCGGCGACCAGCAGGGTCAGACCCAGCACCACCAGCAGCAGCTTCTCGGGGTCGTCGCTGGAGACGAAGCGGGAGATGTGGCGGCCGAAGCGGACGGCGACGAAGAGGACGAGGCCCGCGACGCCGAGCGCGATGGCCAGCGTGACGCTGCCCGCGGCCAGCCCGACACCGGCCAGCAGGGCGGTGACGATCGGCAGGTAGATGGCCATCGCCAGGTCTTCGAGGACCAGGATGGACAGGATGACCGGGGTTTCGCGGTTGCCGAGCCGGCCGAGGTCGCGGAGGACCTTGGCGATGACGCCGGACGAGGAGATCCAGGTGACCCCGGCCAGCACCACGGCTTCCACCGGGCCCCATCCCAGCAGCAGCGCCATGACGGCGCCGGGCAGGGCGTTGAGCGTGGCGTCGACCAGCCCGGCCGGGTACTGGGTCTTGAGGTTGCTGACCAGGTCGCTGGCCGTGTACTCCAGGCCGAGCATCAACAGCAGCAGAACGACGCCGATTTCGGCGCCGATCGCGACGAACTCCTCACTGGCCCCGAGCGGCAGCAGCCCGCCCTCGCCGAAGGCCAGCCCGGCGAGCAGATAGAGGGGTATGGGCGAGAACTGGAAGCGTCCGGCGAGGCGGCCCAGCAGTCCGAGGCCGAGGATGACCGCACCGAACTCGATCAGGAAGACGGCAGAAGAGTGCATCCGTCTGTCACTCCCGCCCCAATATCGCCGCGGCGGCTTCCACGCCCTCGCGCGTGCCGATCACGATCAGGATGTCCCCACCGGCCAGCCGGAAGTCCGGGGTTGGGGACGGGATGGCGTCCGCCCGGCGCAGCACGGCCACGATGGAGGTGCCGGTCTCGGTGCGGGTCCGCGTCTCGCCCAGCACCCGCCCGTTCCAGTACGAGGACGGGGACAGCTCGATCCGCTCGGCGACCAGCCCCAGCTCGGTGGTGGACAGCAGCGTGGGGCTGTGGTGCGCGGGCATCAGCGCGCTGATGAGCGCCTCCGCCTCGCCCGGGGTGAGCCGGGTGGACAGGGCGCACTCGTCGGGATCGTCCCTCCGGTACGCGCTCAGCGTCCGTTCGCCGTCGCGGTGGGCGACCACCGACATCCGGCCCTGGTCCCGCGTCGTCAGGTCGTAACGGACTCCAATGCCCGGCAACGGCGTACTGCTCAACCGCGGAACACCCACAGCCATCCCCTCGTTCGTGCGCGACTTCCCGCTGGTCGCGCGGGTCGAAGTGTCGTCCGGCCACCGTAACAAATGGTAAAGAGTAAGTAATGGGGGGAAGTGCTCCGGGGCCCGGTGGAACAATCCGCGTTCGGGTGTCCGTACCCCGGGAGACGCACGAGAAAGACGGTGATCATGATCGAGTGGCGGCAGCTCAGCGTCGGCATGAGGCCCGTTCCCGAACCCGTCGCCACTCCGGTCATCTGGTCCGCGGCCTTTGCCGGGGCGCTGCTGCTGGTGGCCGTCCTCAACTCGCTCGGCGGCCATGGGCGGCCGACGCTCGCCCTGATCGCCCTGTCCCTGTTCGCCGCCGTGCTCGGGCTGTGCGCACGGTTCGTGGCGGCGCCGGGGACGGCGGTGCTGTGCTGGCTGTTCCTCAACGGCTTCGCCATCCCGCCCGCCGGCGTGCTGACCTGGGCGGGCGGCCGCGACGGCACCTGGCTCGCGTGCCTGCTCGGCGCGACCGTCGTCGGCACGGCCTGCGCCCGCGTGGTCAACGCCCGGGCGGGCTACCGGCGCATCACGCCGCGCGACCACGGCTGACGGGAGGCTCTGGAAGCGGGGCGGGCGTCACTCTTCCGCGAAGCGGGGCCGGGCGTCACTGTTCCGCGGCCCTCGGCTCGGAGGAACAATGGCACCATGACCGAGCGCAAGCCACCGGGCATCAGCTTCGAGACATGGGCCGACCGGCAGATCCGGGAGGCGGAGGAGCGCGGAGCCTTCGCCGACCTGCCGGGCATCGGCAAACCGCTCCCCCACCTGAACAGGCCGTATGACGAACTGTGGTGGGTCAAGGAGAAGATGAGCCGCGAGGGCCTGTCGTTCCTGCCCCCGACGCTCGTGCTGCGCAAGGAAGCGGAAGACGCGCTCGCGGCCGCGGCGGAGGCACCGTCGGAGCGGGCGGTACGGGAGATCATCGCGGACGTCAACGACAAGATCCGCGAAGCGATCCGGCGCCCTCCCCCGGGTCCGCCGCTCCATCTGGCGCCCTTCGACGCCGACGAGATCGTCCGGGAGTGGCGGGCGCGGCGACCAGAAGACCAGGGCTGACCTGCGCTGACGGGTCCGGTGTAGCCGGGGCGCGGGGCCCCCGCCACACCGGACCGCCCTCGGGAGGGCTACTCCTCGTTGTCGTAAGGCCGGGTGATGATCTCCATGCCATGACCGGCCGGGTCCATGAAGTACAGCCCGCGGCCGCCGTAGTGGTGGTTGATCTCGCCCGGCTGCTTACCGTGCGGATCGGCGTAATACGTGATGCCCTGCTCCCGTATCCGCTGGAATGCCGCGTCGAATTCCTCGTCGGAGATGAGGAACGCGTAGTGCTGCATGGTGATCGACTCGGCAGGGATACTGGCGAAGTCCAGGGTGACCCCATTGCTGGTGGAGACCGGTATGAACGGGCCCCAGGCGTCCCCCACCTCCAGGCCCAGAATATTGGCCAGGAATTCGGCGGATTCCCGGTTGTCCCGGGAGTGGACGATGGTGTGATTCAGCTCGACTGACACTGTGGAATGCCTCCAATTAAGGCAATCTCACGGGCACCTCCATGCCTCACCCAGCCGGTGACCGACACGCGATGCCGTATCTCCGATCCTAGGCGTCGTCCCGCTCGCCCGTCGAGCCTCTTTGGACGGCCGCCACGCTGAAGATTCCGCCCTCCGCGTCGCGGAGCGCCGCGACGCGGCCATAGGGGGTGTCGACCGGCGGGGAAACGACGCTTCCGCCCAGCGCCACGGTGTGTTCGGCGACCCGGTCGACGTCCTCGACCCGGAAATAGGCATGCCAGCGGGGCCGCACGTTCGGGTCGGGGGCGGCCTCCAGGGCGCCGCCGCGCAGCCCGGCCACCGCCTTCCCGTCGATGTGCAGGACCACCCGGTCATGCTCGAAGCGCACGTCGCACCGCTCCCGCGCCTGGGCGTCCCAGCCGAAGACATGGCCGTAGAAGAGCGCGGCGTCGAACGCGTCGCGCGTACGCAATTCCAGCCACACGGGGGCGCCCGGTCTGCGCTCGCCCCACCAGGCGGAGGTGAGATCGCCCTCCCAGATGCCGAAGACGGCGCCGTCCGGATCGGCCGCCCACGCCACCCGGCCGTTGCCGAATTCCAGCGGCCCGACCGCGACCGTGCCCCCGCGCTCCTGGACGCGCCAGGCCACCTCGTCCGCGCTGTCCGCGGCGAAGTACGTCGTCCAGGTGACGGGCAGCGTCACCCCCACCGTCGGGGCCGACGCACCGATGCCGACCGTGGGTACGCCATCCTCGGTGCAGGCGATGGTGTAACGGCCGTGCCCGTACCGCGTGGACCGGAACGTCCAGCCGAAGAGCTCTCCGTAGAAGGTGTGCGCGCGGTCCAGATCGGCTGCCATCAGGCTCACCCAGCACGGTGCTCCCTGGACAGCGCGGAACCTCTCCCGCAAGCCGCTCACCTCACTCCGCTCACTCCGCATCCATCGCGACGCACGGCCAGGCGCTTCCCTTCCGCGCGCAGCCCTCATCGCTCGCGCGTGACGCCCGATATCTTCACTTTCCTCCGATCCCCCGCTCCGCGCCACCGCACTGCTCATGAGGCGGACCGGAGAGCGGCCGCGGCGCATCTGTGGTACATCACACCGGGACGCGTCTGCCAACGTGTGACGGACGACCCTCCGCGGCAGGGCAGTATTGCGCCCATGTCGAATCTCCGCTCGAACATCGTCACGTGGCTGGGCCGCAAGTACTTCACGAAGATTCAGAAGAACGGGTTCGATCTGTCCAAGATGTCGTTTCTCCCGGATGCCACGCTGGCACCGCTGAAGCGCGACGGACTCGACCCCGTGGCCGATCTCTCCAAAACCCGGGCAAAGGAACCCATCAGCAAGATTTGGCTCCCTTTCGGGATCAACGGCTGGCTCGTCACCGGGTATGACGAGACCAAGGCGGTGCTCGGAAAGGCGAAGGGATTCAGCTCCGACTTCACCAACCTGGCCGAGAAGGCCATCGGCGTCGCCGAACAGCAGCATCCCGGCGGCCTCGGCTTCAGCGATCCACCGACGCATACGAGACTGCGACGGCTGCTGACGCCCGAATTCACCATGCGGCGGCTCAGCAGGCTCACCCCGCGCATCCACGCCATCGTGGAGGAGCGGCTGGACGAGATGGCCGCGGCCGAGGGGCCGGTCGACCTGGTGGAGATGTTCGCGCTCCCCATTCCGGCCCTCGTCATCTGCGAACTGCTCGGCGTTCCGTACGAGGACCGCGATGACTTCCAGCGGTACAGCACGGCGCGGTTCGATCTGTTCGGCGGCGCGAACGCGTCCCTCGGCGCCATGTCGGACTCGCTGACGTATCTCCATGGAATCGTCCGCAAGCAGCGTGAATCACCGGGTGACGGGCTGCTCGGCATGCTGGTGAAGGAGCACGGCGACGAAATCGACGACCAGGAGCTCGCGGGGCTGGCCGACGGGGTGCTGACCGGCGGTCTGGAAACCACCGCGAGCATGCTGGCGCTGGGCACGCTCGTACTGCTCCAGGCCCCCGAACAGTTCGCGGCGATACGCGACCAGGAAGACGTCGTCGACCGTTACGTGGATGAGCTGCTGCGCTATCTCTCCGTCGTCCAGGTGGCGTTCCCGCGGTTCGCCCGCGAGGACATGGAGATAGCGGGCACGAAGATATCCGCGGGCGATCTGGTGCTGTGCTCGCTGAGCGGAGCGAATCGCGACGAGAAGCTGGGTCCGGACATGGAGCGGGTCGACCCGCACCGGCAGACGCCGTCCCATCTGGCCTTCGGCCACGGCATTCACCGCTGCATCGGCGCAGAACTGGCCAAAATGGAACTCCGGGCGGCCTATCCTGCGCTGGTCCGGCGATTCCCTGAGATGCGGCTGGCCGTGGATGCCGACAAGCTCAAGTACCGGAAGCTGTCCATCGTTTACGGCGTCGATGCGCTGCCGGTGACGCTGCGCTAGGCGAGCGCCGGAGGGGCATACCGGAGGGGTGGCGGGACGGGGAGAGAAGGGGGCGAGGGCGGGGAATCTCGGGGTGGATACGGGGAGATGGGGGCCGGTCAGGTGGGGACCTGACGGGGCGGGACCTGCTGCGTGGAGTTCCGCTGGGCGGGGTTCTGCCAGGAGGGATTCTGCTGGGAGGGGATCTGCTGGGAGGGGATCTGCTGGGAGGGGATCTGCTGGGTGGGGTTTCTGCTGGTGGGGGTTTCTGCTGGTGGGGATCCGTCAGAAGCGCTCGGTCAGTTGCTCACGCCCGGCCGGCGGCTCGTCCGCACGGGGCCAGAAGTCGGTGATGGTCTGGATCCTGCCGTCCGGAGCCGAGGTGAAGAAGCTGATGCCCTGCGTCTCCTCCTCCTCGTCGCTGAACCGGACCCAGGAGACCGCCTGGGTGGCGTCGGCGACCACGCGCTCGACCTCCAGGCTCCACTCGCCGAGCTGCTCGGCGTTGAAGCGGACCACGCCGTCCCGGCCGACCACCCGCTCCCGGGTCTGCGGAAGCTCGTAGCGGACGTCGTCGGCGAGGGTCGCGCCGAACGCCCTCCAGTCCCTGGCCTGGGCCGTGGCCCAATATGTCTCCACGGTCGCGGCTATGTCGCCCATCGTCGCCCCCTCCGTTACGGCTCATCTGTCCATGCCCGCCGGGAACGTTATCCACAGGCGCGAGGGGACGCCAGCGCGGATGTCGGGGTGCGGCGCAGAATGGGGTCATGACTGAGAGCACGGAGTCCATGCCGGACTGGGAAAAGCGGTTTCGGGCACCGCGAGTGGGGTTGCCGGAGTGGGCGGAGGACGCCCCCGACCGGTCGCTGTTCGTCTCGAACGCCACGGGCACATACGAGCTGTACGCATGGGATCGCGCGACCGGCGCGCAGCGGCAGGTGACGGACCGGCCGAACGGGACGACGGACGGGGTGCTGACCCCGGACGGCCGGTGGGTCTGGTGGTTCTCGGATACCGATGGTGACGAGTTCGGGGTGTGGCTGCGCCAGCCCTTCGACGGCGGCGACGGGACAGGCGGCGACGGCGGCGAGTCCGGGGAAGCGGCGGGGGTGGACGAGCCCGCGGCGCCCGGTCTCGAACCCTCCTATCCGGCGGGTCTCGCGCTCGGCCGGGACGGCACGGCGATCGTCGGCCGGTCCACTGACGAGGAGGGCTCGACGATCCATGTGGTGGCGCCGGGGGCCGAGCCCCGGGAGATCTACCGCCACCGGGAGTCGGCCGGAGTGGGCGACCTGTCGCACGACGGGACGCTGATCGCGGTCGAGCACACCGAGCACGGCGACGCCATGCACTCGGCGATCCGGGTCGTCCGGCTGGACGGGACGGCGGTCGCGGAGCTGGACGACACCAAGGGCGGCACCGAGGAGCTGGGCCTGTCCGTCATGGGCTTCGCACCGGTCCCCGGGGACACCCGCCTGCTGGTCGGGCACCAGCGGCGGGGCCGGTGGGAGCCGATGGTGTGGGATCCGCTGACCGGAGTGGAGACGGCCCTGGCCATCGACCTGCCGGGCGATGTCGGCGCGGACTGGTTCCCGGACGGCTCGGCGCTGCTGATCGCCCACGACCACCAGGCGCGCGGCGAGCTGTGGCGGTATGAGCTGGCCTCCGGTGAGCTGACCCGCGTCGAGACCCCGGCCGGGTCGATCGGGGGCGCCTCCGCGCGGCCGGACGGCACGATCGAGTTCCTGTGGTCCTCGGCGGAGCAGCCGCCGCAGGTGCGGTCGACGAGCGGGCGGACCGTGCTCGACCCGCCGGGGTTCAAAGCCCCCGTGTCGGTGCCGGTGAGCGACGCCTGGGTGGACGGACCGGGCGGGCGGGTGCACGCGCTGGTGCAGAAGCCCGAGGGCGAGGGCCCCTTCCCCACCGTCTTCGACATCCACGGCGGGCCGACCTGGCACGACAGCGACGCGTTCGCGGCGGGCCCGGCGGCCTGGGTCGACCACGGTTTCGCCGTCGTCCGGGTCAACTACCGCGGCTCGACCGGGTACGGGCGGGCGTGGACGGACGCGCTCAAGCACCGGGTCGGGCTGATCGAGCTGGAGGACATCGCGGCGGTCCGGGAGTGGGCGGTGGCCTCGGGGCTGGCCGACCCCGAGCGGCTGGTGCTGTCCGGCGGCTCCTGGGGCGGCTATCTGACGCTCCTGGGCCTGGGCACCCAGCCCGGGGCCTGGGCGCTGGGTCTGGCCGCGGTCCCGGTCGCGGACTATGTGACGGCCTACCACGACGAGATGGAGGCCCTGAAGGCGATGGACCGCACGCTCCTCGGGGGCACCCCGGAGGAGGTGCCGGAGCGCTTCGAGGCGTCCTCCCCGCTGACCTACGTGGACCAGGTGCGGGCGCCGGTCTACATCTCGGCCGGGGTGAACGACCCGCGCTGCCCGATACGGCAGATCGACAACTACGTGGAACGGCTACAGCAGCGCGGTGCCCCGCACGAGGTGTACCGCTACGACGCGGGGCACGGCTCGCTCGTGGTCGAGGAGCGGATCAAGCAGTTGCGCTTGGAGATCGATTTCGCTCAGCGTCATCTGAGTCTTCCGGGCCCGGGGCGCGGTCCGGCCGCGGACCGGGCGGAGGAGCCGCAAGCCCGTCCGGAGTGAGGCCCAGCGCGAGGTCGCGGGCGGCCTCGACCTCGCGCCGGAAGAGCCGGAACCACATGAAGACCACGAAGCCCGCGAAGACGAACCACTCACCGGTGTAGCCGAGGTTCTGGAACGCCTTGAGGTCCAGCCCGGTGCCCTCCGCCACGACGGGGGGCACCGGCCGCAGGGCCCCGGGCGCCTGGGAGGAGGTGATCCACGCGTCGTACACCGAGTACGGCACCAGGTTGACCAGCGAGGCATCGCTGATCATGCCCAGCTGACCGCGCGGCAGGGCGCCGCTCGCGGTCACCCCGCCGCTGCCCTCGTGCTCGGTCGCCTGGAGCGCTCCGGTGACCGTCACCCGGCCGGACGGCGGCGCGGGCACCTTGGCGGTGTCGGCCTTGGAGGAGGCGTCCCCGGGCAGCCAGCCGCGGACGACGGGCAGTGCCTTGCCCCCATCGGTGCGCAGCAGCGTCAGTACGTAGAAGCCGGTCCGGTCGCCGAGCCGCCGGTCGGGAACGAGGAGTTGGTGTTCGGTGTCATACCGGCCGGTGGCGGTCGCCCGCCGCCCGGAGGTCTCCGTGGTGACCGGCAGCAGGTCGCGCAGCGGCTTCGCCGCGGCCTTCTCGGCGCCGGACGCGTCCTCCTGCTGCTGCTCGTGCGTGTCGATGCGCGTCTCGAAGCGGCTGAGCTGCCAGCTGCCCATGAAGAGACAGAACGGGATCGCCACCACGGTGAACACGTTGATCACCCACCAGCGGGGTGTCAGCAGAAACCGATACACACCCCCACGGTACGGGCCCCACGGCGGGCCCCCGGCGGCGGGCCCCGGCATCACGCCGCCGCGAGGACGGGGACGGGCACCGGCACGAGGGCCGGGACGGCGCCCAGAAGAGGGCCCGCGAGCGGGTCCGGCAGAGGGCCCGCGAGGGTGCTCAGGAGGAGGGCAGCAGGCCGGTGCCGTAGACCGTCCCCGCGCAGGCACCGCTCAGGGTCACGCTGCCGACCGCGGGCTCGCCCGCCTCCGGCGTATAGCTGACCTGGACGCTCGCGGCGGGCTGCTCGCCACCACCGTTGCCCGGGGAGCCGCTCGGGTCGCCCGAGCCGGGCTGGTCCGCCGGGCCACCGGCGGCATCCGGGGTGGGAGTGGCGGTCGGGGTGTCGTCGCCGGAGCTGGGGCATCCGCTGGGGCCGCCGCCCGACGCCGGGATCCATGCGAACCGGACCTCGTACGCCTGGCCCGGCTGGAGGATCAGCGTGCCCGGCTCGGTGGCCGGGTCGGGCAGCCCGCCGGCCGCGTCCCCCGCCGTGTGATCGACGAAGAAGACCTTCCCGGGGTCCGCCGAGCCCTGCGCGGCCACGCCGAACCTGCCGTCGCCCTCGACCATGCAGGCCTGACCGGAGGTGTTCACGACGCGGAAGGAGCCGTAGATCCGGCCCTCGGCGTCCGGCGCTCCGGCCGACCCGCCGTTGCCGCCGAGCTGGGTGCGGGAGCAGGTGGGCGAGGTGGCGTTCAGCGTGCTGGAGGGGTCGGGGGCGGTGCCGCCCGAGTCGCCGCCCTGGGCATCCTTGGACGGCTTGTCCTCGTCCTTCTTGCCGTCCTTGCCCTTGTCGCCGTGGTCATCCGTCCGGGCCTTGTCGGAGGGCCCGTCGGGGTCCTTGCCGCCGCTGCCCTCGCCGCGCCCGCTGCTGTCGCCCCCCTGAGGGGTGCGGTGGCTGCTGGCCGCGTTGGCCGGGTGGTCGTTCGAGGTGTTGCTCGCGGAGGTGACGTGCACCAGGGCGGGCAGTGCGGCACCGCCGAGCACCACCGCCGCCACGGCCCCGACCAGGGCCTGGCGGCGCCGCGCCCGGCGGGCGGGCACGGCGCGCCGCAGATACTCCAGGGAGTGCGGGGGCGGCTCCAGGTCGTCCACCGCGTGGTGCAGCATCCGCCGTAGCGCCTGCTCGTCCATGTCGCCCGCGCCGCGTATGTCCCCCGCGTCGTCCGCGCCGGTGCCGTCCGCGCCCGCGACGTCCGCGCCCGTGCCGTCGGGCGCCGCTCCGTCGGGAGCGGCCTCCAGCGGCTCGCGGTCGCCCTGGCGGTCGGGGTCCTCCGGGCCCGGCGTGTCGTTCTCGTGGTTCATGCGGGAGCCTCCATGGCGACGCGGAGCGCCGCGATGCCGCGCGAGCCGTACGCCTTGACCGAGCCGAGCGATATGCCCAGCGTCTCGGCCACCTGGGCCTCGGTCATGTCGGCGAAGTAGCGCAGCACGAGGACCTCGCGCTGGCGGCGCTGGAGGCCCTTCATCGCCTTGATCAATTGGTCGCGCTCCAGCTGGTCGTACGCGCCTTCCTCGGCACTGGCCATGTCGGGCATCGGCTTGGAGAGCAGCTTCAGCCCCAGGATGCGGCGGCGCAGCGCCGAGCGGGAGAGGTTGACGACCGTCTGCCGCAGATAGGCGAGGGTTTTCTCCGGGTCGCGGACTCTTTTGCGCGCCGAGTGCACGCGGATGAACGCCTCCTGCACCACGTCCTCGCAGGACGCGGTGTCGTCGAGGAGGAGCGCCGCGAGCCCGAGCAGCGACCGGTAGTGGGCGCGGTAGGTCTCGGTGAGGTGATCGACTGTGGTCCCCGCTGCCATCGCCATCGCGTCGTCAGCGTCCTCGCGCCCTGTCGCGAGGGGTGCAGGGCGGGCGGTCGACCATGGCGCGATCACCGGCATGCCGCCTGATGTGCGCGGACGCGGGGGCCGCACTGCCGCGCCGCCGTGCCCTGGAACCGTTGCGATGCCGAATACCTCTGCCACGTCTGTTGGACACGCTGTCCCCCGTCAGGGTTGTACGCGCGAGGCACCGCTTTTGACGCTGCACCAGATCCCCCCATGCGCCCCAACTCTCCCCAATGCCCAGTTTTCACAGCGCCCACGGGTGGGCGACCAGAAAGACGCTCCCCACTCGCTGTCGGTTGCAGCAAGCAGGGAGCGGTTCGTCGGACGGGCCGTCGACCCGGACCAACTGGTCCAGGCCATTGGCCAGCTCACAGGATATTCACATTATCCGGGGCGTGCACCTCGTACGGTGCACTCTTCGCGGGGCACTACGCGGCGGTCAGCTCCGCCGCGATGACCTCCCCGATCTGCGCGGTGTTGAGCGCCGCGCCCTTGCGGAGGTTGTCGCCGCACACGAAGAGTTCGAGCGCGTTCGGGTCGTCCAGCGAGCGCCGCACCCGGCCGACCCACGTCGGATCGGTGCCCACGACATCGGCGGGCGTCGGGAACTCGCCCTCCGCCGGGTTGTCGCACAGCACCACGCCCGGCGCACCGGCCAGGATCTCGTGGGCCGCCTCCACCGTCACCTCGTTCTCGAACCGCGCGTGCACGGCCAGCGAGTGCGTGGTGATCACGGGCACGCGCACACAGGTCGCGGTGACCCGCAGGTCCGGCAGCCCCAGGATCTTGCGGGACTCGTTCCGTACCTTCAGCTCCTCCGAGGACCAGCCGTCCTCCTTGAGCGAGCCCGCGAACGGCACCACGTTGAGCGCCATCGGCGCCGGGAACGGCCCGGTCTCGCCGACCGCCCGCCGTACGTCGCCCGGGTGCGTACCCAGCTCCGTACCGGCCACCAGCGCGATCTGCTCGCGCAGGGCGTCGATGCCTTCCTTGCCCGCGCCGGAGACCGCCTGGTACGAGGAGACGATCAGTTCGCTCAGCCCGAACTCGGCGTGCAGCGCGCCCATCGCGACGATCATCGACAGCGTGGTGCAGTTCGGGTTGGCGATGATGCCGCGCGGCCGGACGCGCGCCGCGTGCGCGTTCACCTCGGGCACGACCAGCGGCACATCCGGGTCCATCCGGAAGGCGCCGGAGTTGTCCACCACGACCGCGCCCTTGCTCGCCGCGACCGGCGCCCACTGGGCCGAGACCTCGTCGGGTACGTCGAACATCGCGACGTCGACGCCCTCGAAGGCCTCCTCGCACAGCGCGACGACCTCGACCTGCTCGCCCCGGACGGTCAGCTTCCGCCCGGCCGAGCGCGGGGAGGCGATCAGCCGGATCTCGCCCCACACGTCGGCCCGCTCGGACAGGATCGAGAGCATGACAGTGCCGACGGCACCGGTCGCGCCGACGACGGCAAGCGTCGGCTTCCGGCCACCGGCGCCGCCGGCCCGGGTCATCGGCCGGTCCCTCCGTACACGACCGCCTCGACGCTGTCGCTGTCCAGCCCGAACGCGCTGTGCACGGCGCGGACCGCGTCCTTCACGTCGTCGGCGCGGGTGACGACCGAGATGCGGATCTCGGAGGTCGAGATCAGCTCGATGTTGACCCCGGCGTTCGACAGCGCCTCGAAGAAGGTCGCGGTCACGCCCGGGTTGGTCCGCATCCCGGCGCCGATCAGCGAGATCTTGGCGATCTGGTCGTCGTAGCGCAGCGAGTCGAAGCCGATCTGCGGCTTGGCCTTGGTCAGCGCCTCCATCGCCCGGTGACCGTCCGTCTTGGGCAGCGTGACGGAGATGTCGGTCAGCCCGGTCGACGCGGCGGAGACGTTCTGCACCACCATGTCGATGTTGATCTCGGCGTCCGAGATCGTGCGGAAGATGGCCGCGGCCTCACCCGGCTTGTCCGGCACCCCGACGACCGTGACCTTGGCCTCGGACGTGTCGTGTGCGACCCCGGAGATGATCGCCTGCTCCATGCCTTCTTCTCCTTCTCCCGCTTCCTGCCGATTGCGCACCCAGGTGCCCTGATGGCCGGAGAACGACGACCGTACGTGGATGGGGATGTTGTAGCGGCGCGCGTACTCCACGCAGCGCAGATGCAGCACCTTGGAGCCGCTCGCGGCCAGCTCCAGCATGTCCTCGTACGGGATTTCGTTGATCTTGCGAGCCTTCTTCACCACGCGCGGGTCGGAGGTGAACACTCCGTCCACGTCGGTGTAGATCTCGCACACCTCGGCCTCCAGGGCCGCCGCCAGGGCCACCGCGGTGGTGTCCGAGCCGCCCCGGCCGAGGGTGGTGATGTCCTTGCTCTCCTGGGACACGCCCTGGAAGCCCGCGACGATCGCGACGGCGCCCAGTTCGAGCGCATCGCGGATGCGCCCCGGCGTGACATCGATGATCCGCGCTTTGTTGTGGACCGCGTCGGTGATGACTCCTGCCTGGCTGCCGGTGAACGACAGCGCCTCGTGACCGAGGTCTTTGATCGCCATGGCCAGCAACGCCATGGAGATTCGCTCTCCCGCGGTCAGCAGCATGTCGAACTCGCGCCCAGTAGGAATCGGGGATACCTGCTCGGCGAGATCGATCAGCTCGTCCGTCGTGTCGCCCATCGCAGAAACCACGACGACCACCTGGTGGCCGTTCTTCTTGGCTTCGACGATTCGCTTGGCGACCCGCTTGATGCCCTCGGCATCGGCAACGGAGGAGCCTCCGTACTTCTGCACGACAAGGCCCACGTGCGCTCCTCGCAGATCTCAATAATGCGGTCGGCTCAGTTTACCGAGCGGCCGGAAAGTGCCCTCCCAATATCAGATAGCGAGACACACACCTCACCACCCGACCAGGACGGACCAGACGGACCCGGGCGGACCAGGGGGATCATGCGGCACAACGTCCCCGTACCGCGGATACTCCCGGCATCCCGTACCACTCGTTCAGCGACGAACCCTGCCCGCTTCCGGGCGAAGCACACGGGAACGTAACCCAGCTCACAGGGCGCACGGGTGCCCTGCGGGCCTCCGGGTGGGCTCTCAGGGGCGCAGGGAGCGCAGTCCCAGCGGCTCCGCGATCTCCGCCGCCATGACCCGGCCGGCCTCCTCCGCCAGCGCCTCGTCACCGCCCGCGCTACTGTCCGTGTCCAGCCCGTCCAGCTCGTCCAGCGGGCTGTCCAGCCGTACGTGCGCGACGAGCGACTGGAGCGCGCGCAGGGCGGCGGAAGCGGTCGTACCCCAGTTGGAGAGGTACGAGAACTGCCACCACCACAGCGCCTCGTTGATCCGGCCCTCGCGGTAGTGAGCCATGCCGTGCCGCAGATCCGTGATGATCAGGGCGAGGTCGTCGGAGATACGGCAGGGGACGGGCTCACTGCGCGGTACGTACGGGTCGAACACCTCCGAGTAGACGTCGACCGGCTCCAGCAGCCGGGCGAACCGTTCCCGCAGCTCGTCGACGTCCGGCTCGGGACCGGCGTCCGGCTCGTACCGCTCGTCCGGTACGAAGTCCTCGTGGGCGCCGAGCCGCCCGCCGGCGAGGATCAGCTGGGAGAGCTCGAGCAGCAGGAACGGCACGGCGCTGTTCGGTTCGTCGCCCTTGGCGACCTCGGTGACCGCGACGATGAAACTCTCGATCTGATCGGCGATCTGAACCGAGAAGTCGTCCGGGTCCGGGTGGGCGTCGTGCAACGTTGCGTCAGACATCGAGAAGTCTTCTCCCTTCGAAGGCACGACCCAGCGTGACCTCGTCGGCATACTCCAGGTCTCCCCCGACGGGAAGACCACTGGCCAGGCGCGTGACCTTCAGCCCCATGGGCTTGATCATGCGCGCGAGGTACGTGGCGGTGGCTTCACCCTCCAGATTCGGATCGGTGGCCAGGATCAGCTCCGTGACCGTACCGTCCGCGAGCCGGGCCAGCAGCTCCCTGATCCGCAGATCGTCCGGGCCCACGCCCTCGATGGGGCTGATCGCCCCGCCGAGCACGTGATAGCGGCCGCGGAACTCGCGGGTCCGCTCGATCGCGACAACGTCCTTCGGCTCCTCGACCACGCAGATGACCGCGGGGTCGCGGCGCGGGTCCTGGCAGACCCGGCACTGCTCGGCCTCGGCGACGTTTCCGCACACCGCGCAGAACCGCACCTTCTCCTTGACCTCGGTCAGCGCGTGAGCGAGGCGGCGGACGTCGGTGGGCTCGGACTGGAGGATGTGGAAGGCGATCCGCTGCGCGCTCTTGGGACCGACGCCGGGCAGCCTGCCCAACTCGTCGATGAGGTCCTGGACCACGCCCTCGTACACGCCTGCATCCAATCTCGCGCCGCCGCGCGGTGGCTGTACTTCATCTGAATATTCGGTTGCGTCGCTCGAAACGGGACACAGGGTCCGTCGAACGGTCTTCAGTCTCGGGCCTACGGCCTCAGAAAGGCAGCCCCGGCATCCCACCCAGCCCCTGCGCCAGCGGGCCGAGCTTCGTCTGCTGAAGCTCCTGCGCCGCGTGGTTCGCGTCGCGGACGGCCGCGACGACCAGGTCCGCGAGGGTCTCGGTGTCCTCCGGATCCACCGCCTTCGGGTCGATCACCAGACCCTGAAGCTCACCGGCACCGGTCACGGTCGCCTTCACCAGCCCACCACCCGAGGACCCCTCGACGGGGGTACGGGCCAGCTCCTCCTGGGCCGCGGCGAGGTCCTGCTGCATCTTCTGCGCCTGCTGCAACAACTGCTGCATGTCAGGCTGGCCACCACCGGGAATCACGAGTTCGCTCCTGGCTGTCGACTGCGGTTCTCTTCGATAGCCCGAGCCTACGTGCTCCCACGGCGCCTTGCCCTACGCCGTACGGAGGAGACGGCCGCACCCGTCACCGGGCCCGCCCCCTACGCCGTACGACCTACGCGCTCTCCTCGATCTACCCGCTCTGCTCGCTCTGCGCGCTCTACCCGCTCTGCTCGCTCTACTCGTTCGCGATCTCTTCGATGACCGTGGCGCCCAGCTCGCGCACGATCAGGTCGTGCCCGCTCAGCGCGGTCTCGTCCAGATCCGGGTCGTCCTCGGCCGGCATGTCGTCCTCCGGCGAGATGGGCGGAGGCTCGGGCTCCCGGTACGCGGACGCCTCGGGGGGCGGCCCCGCGTCGGCGGGCGCGGGGGCCGGGGCCGACGGCGCGGGGGCG
>NZ_RIBZ01000235.1:0-12768 GCF_003721215.1 Streptomyces botrytidirepellens | reverse complement strand
GGGCGCCTCGGTGCGGGACGCGGTGCGCACCCGCCCCTGGGCGCGCGCCCGGCAGCGGGCGCACACCGCGCTGGGCCCGTCCGGGTGGGCCGAGCGCTGGGCGCTGACGGGGGCGCCGCTGTGGGACGTCACCCGGGCGCTCACCGAGCGCATCCGCACGGGCGTCATCGAGGCGCTGGCGGAGGGGACGGGCACGGAGCGGGCGGATCGGGAGACGGCCGTCCGGCTCGCCCTGCTGGACGCGGTGCTGGGGCAGCATGACGCGCCCTGGCTGGCCTCCGTCGCCGACGGCTCGGAGGACGGGCTCGCCGGGTTGGTGGCGGTCGCCCGCGCCGCGGGCTGGTGTTGGCCGTACGAGAAGGCCGTGGTGATCGCGGAGCGCCCGGCCGAGCTGCACCGCGACGAAGCGGGCCGCCTCGACCGCGGCGACGGCCCCGCGCTGGCCTTCCCCGACGGCTTCGCGCTGTACGCCTGGCGCGGCATGCCGGTGCCCGCCGCATTCCTCGACCAGCTGGGCGAGCTGACCCCGGACCGGATCCGCACGGAGGAGAACGCGGAGCTGCGCCGGGTGATGCTGGAGCACTACGGCTACGACCGCTATCTCGACGAGTCCGGCGCGCAGCCCGTGCACCGGGACGAGACGGGGGTGCTGTGGCGCATCGACCTGGTCGACGACGAGCCGGTGGTGATGGTCGAGGTGGTCAACTCCACGCCGGAGCCGGACGGTACGCACCGCACGTACTGGCTGCGCGTACCGCCCCGCACCCGGACCGCCCGCGAGGGCGTGGCCTGGACCTTCGGCCTGGACGCCGAGACCTACGTACCGGAGCGCGAGACCTGATCCGGTAACTCCGGACCGGCCCGTGCCGTTGCGCGGCATCGGCATCGGCATCGGCATCGGCATCGGCATCGGCATCGGCACCGGCCGTCAGAAGCCCGCGTCGTCCCACTGGTCCAGCAGGTCGTCGCCCGTGGCGGCGCCGGGTTCGGCGGCGCCGGGGTGCAGGGACTGTTCGGTCCAGATGACCTTGCCGCGGGCGGTGTACCGGGTGCCCCAGCGCTGGGCGTACTGGGCGACGAGGAACAGCCCTCGGCCGCCCTCGTCGGTGGCGGCCGCGCGCCGCAGGTGCGGGGAGGTGCTGCTGCTGTCGGAGACCTCGCAGATCAGGCTGTTGGGTTCGTGCAGCAGACGGAGCCGGATGGGGGCGGTGCCGTAGCGGAGGGCGTTGGTGACCAGTTCGCTGACGATCAGCTCGGTGGTGAAGGCGAGGTGGTCCAGGCCCCAGCTCTCCATCCGGCGGGCGCAGGCGGCGCGGGTGGGGGCGACGGCGCTGGGGTCGTCCGCCACGTCCCACTCGGCGACCTGGCCGGGGTCCAGTCTCCGGGCGCGGGCCACCAGCAGGGCGATGTCGTCGCTGGGGCGGGCGGGCAGCAGCGCCTCGAGCACCGCCTGACACGTCTGCTCCGGCGTCCGGTCGGGATGGGCCAGGGCCTGGCGCAGAAGGTCCAGCCCGGTGTCGAGGTCCCGGTCGCGGTTCTCGATGAGTCCGTCGGTGTAGAGGGCCAGCCGGGCATCCGCGGGCAGATGCAGTTCGGCGGTCTCCACCGGCAGGCCGGCGCCGAGGCCGAGCGGCGGGGCGACGGGGACCTCGGGGAAGGTGACGGAGCCGTCGGGGTCGACGAGGGCGGGGCCGAGGTGACCGGCGCGGGCGATGGTGGCCTGCCCCGAGGTCGGATCGTAGATCGCGTACAGACAGGTGGCTCCGGTGAGGGGCGTGTCGTCGCCCTCGGCGGCGTGCTCCTGGTCGATGCGGGTGACGAGTTCGTCGAGGTGGCCGAGGAGCTCGTCGGGTGACAGGTCGAGGGTGGAGAAGTTGTGCACGGCCGTGCGCAGGCGGCCCATGGTGGCGGCGGCGTGCAGGCCGTGGCCCACCACGTCACCCACCACCAGGGCCACCCGGGCACCGGGCAGCGGGATGACGTCGAACCAGTCCCCGCCCACCCCGGCCTGGGCGGGCAGATAGCGGAAGGCCGCTTCGACGGCGGACTGCTCGGGCAGCTCGCTGGGCAGCAGGCTGCGCTGAAGGGTGACCGCCGTCGTGTGCTCGCGGGTGAAACGCCGCGCGTTGTCGATGCACACGGCCGCCCGGGCGGCCAGCTCCCCGGCGAAGGACAGGTGTTCCTCCTCGAAGGGCCCGTTCTCCGAGCGCCAGAAGTTGGCCATCCCGAGCACGACGCCCCGCGCCTGGAGCGGCACCGAGATCAGGGAGTGGATGCCGTAGTCCAGGACGCTCCGGGCACGTTCCGGATTCTGCCTCCGCCAGCCGTCGGAAGCGGCCAGGTCGGGTTCGAGTACCGCGCGGCCGGTGGTCACACCGGTGGCCACGGGGCTGGCGGGGACGAAACGGATCAGCTCGCCCACCGGGAAGAGGGGCGGGTCGTCGTGGATGCCGCGGAGGGCGGTGCGGCGCATTTCGGTGCTCACGCCGTCCGGTTCCTCGCCGCGCAGGACGGGGTCCAGCAGCTCGACGGTGACGAAGTCGGCGAACCGGGGCACCGCGACCTCCGCCAGTTCCTCGGCGGTGCGCGCCACGTCCAGTGTGGAGCCGATCCGTACCCCGGCGTCGTACAGCAGCCGCAGGCGCTCCCGTGCCACGTGGGCCCGGCCCGCCAGATCACGCAGTTCGGTGGTGTCCCGCAGCGTGGCCACGCTGCCCGTCGCGCCCCCGCTCTCGACGGACCGCAGGTTGACCGCCAGCAGCCGTTCTCCCGCCGGGTGCACCTCGTCGGTGACCGTCCGGCCGGAGGACAGCAGCTCGGCGGTGGCGTCCGGCAGGCCGAGGTCCGTGATCCGGCGCTGCTCCGCGTCCGCGGGCAGGTCCAGCAGCCGCCGCGCCTCGTCGTTGGCCAGCAGCAGCCGCCCGTCACCCCCGACGATCAGCACCCCCTCCCGCACCGCGTGCAGCACCGCGTCATGGTGCTCGTACATCCGTGTCATCTCGATCGGGCCGAGGCCACGGGTCTGGCGCCGCAGCCGCCCGCTCACCAGCGCCGACCCGCCCGCGGCCAGGACGAGCGCGCCACCGGCGGCACCGAAGAGCACCGGCAGCTGCCGCTCCGCCTCTTCGTTCACGTTCTCGACCGTGATCTCGGGGCTCACGATGCCGGCGACCGAGCCATCGGGCCGGAACACGGGCACCGCCGCGTACACGGACAGCCCCAGGGGATCCGTGACGATGTGCGTGAAGGCCTTGCCGTGCACCGCCTTCTTGTACGGACCGACGTAGTGCTTCCCGATCAGGTCCGGGTTGCGGTGGGTGTACCGGATCCCGTTCGTCGTCGCCACCACGATGTTGTCGAGGCCGGACTGCTTACGTGCCGCCTCGGCGCGCGGCTGGAGCGCCGCGGTCGGGTCGGGGCCGTCCAGTGCCTTCACGACCCCCGGAGAGTTCGCGAACACCTCGCCGGCGACCAGCACCTCGTTGCGGGCCGCCTGCGTCCCCTGGCGCCGTGCCTGGAGCGCCAGGGCCGCCACCGTCGCGGCGACAAGGACGATGATGACCACGAGCTGGAGGATGAACACCTGGCCGGCGACGCTCCGCACGCTCAGCAGGGAGAGCAGACGCCGCTCCCGCGGCCCCGCCCGCCGATTCCGCGAGCGCCACTTCCGAAAAGAATTACGTACGTGCATGTACTCAGTATTCTCTCCGCCTGCGAGGACGTGGCCTGGCGAGCGCGAGACCTGAGCCGGACGCCCGCACCCCATATCGGCTTGGTCTGGACCTTGACTGGTATAGACCAAGCCGATTGAGTGTCCTCCGACAACACGAGGATTGGGGTGGTCCCATGTGGAGACGACGCGCCATGGCATGGTTCGCCGCACTGGCGGCGGCGTGCGCCTTACTGTTTGGCATGCCCATGGCCTCCGCGTCGGCGGACTCGGCGGGCACGGCCCCGCGCGCGGCCTGTAGCTACCCGGACTGGGTCGCGGGCAAGTGGTACGTGACGGGTGACATCGTCCGGTACACCGACGGCAGGTACTACCGGGCCGAGCACGACAACCCGGGCTACGACCCGGTGATCAGCACCTGGTACTGGGAGCCGTACGACTGCGGCGGGGGCGGGACCTCCGGCTTCGTCGTGAGCGAGGCGCAGTTCAACCAGATGTTCCCGAACCGGAACGGCTTCTACAGCTACCAGGGCCTGACCGCCGCCCTCGGCGCCTACCCCGGCTTCGCGAACACCGGCAGCGACACCGTGAAGAAGCAGGAGGCCGCCGCCTTCCTCGCCAACGTCAGCCATGAGACCGGCGGTCTCGTCCACATCGTCGAGCAGAACCAGGCGAACTACCCGACCTACTGCGACTGGAACCGGCCCTACGGCTGCCCCGCGGGCCAGGCGGCGTACTACGGCCGCGGACCGATCCAGCTCAGCTGGAACTTCAACTACAAGGCCGCGGGCGACGCCCTGGGCATCGACCTGCTGAACAACCCCTGGCTGGTGCAGAACGACTCCGCGGTGTCCTGGAAGACCGCCCTCTGGTACTGGAACACCCAGACCGGCCCGGGCACCATGACCCCGCACAACGCCATGGTCAACCAGCGCGGCTTCGGCGAGACCATCCGCAGCATCAACGGCAGCCTGGAGTGCAACGGCGCCAACCCGGGCCAGGTGCAGAGCCGGATCAACGCGTACCAGAGGTTCGTCCAGATACTCGGCACCACCCCCGGCTCGAACCTGAGCTGCTGAGCTCGAAACACATCTCGGATAAATGAGATGCGCCGGGCGGGCCGTGCGCGCCAGCCTGGACGGCATGGCGTGGACGACGACCGACGACCTCGATGAGTTCCGGGCCGCCGCGGGCGCGTTCCTGCGCGCCCGCCCGGTCCGGCACACCGTTCTCCTCACCGTCGTCTCCTCGCTGGAGGCGGCGGGCAGCGGCCGTTACGGCGACCGGCCGCCGGTCTACGGCTGGTGGCGGGCGCCCTCGGGCGCCGTCGAGGGTGGTTTCGTCCGCACCCCGCCCCATCCGCCGCTGCTCTCCGCCATGCCCGCGGAGGCGGCGGACGCGCTGGCCCGCACCCTCGCCCGGGCGGACCGGCCGCGGATCACCGGGGTGACCGGCGCCCGCCCGGAGGCCGAGGCCTTCGCGGACGCCTGGGAGCGGCACACCGGGGAAGCCCGCCGGGCCGACCACGTGCAGCGGCTGTACCGGCTGCACACCCTGACCCCGTCCGGGCCCGTACGGGGGCGGGCCCGGACGGCCACCACCGCCGACCGCGACCTGCTGCTGAGCTGGTACGAGGCGTTCGGCCGCGACACCGGGGCGCTGCCCGAGAACGAGGTGGCGCGCGCGGTGGACGACCGGCTCGGCCACCACGGCGCCCTGCTGTGGGAGGTGGACGGCGAGCCGGTGGCCACCGCCGCGGTGAGCCGCACGATCGCGGACACCGTCCGGGTCTCGCTCGTCTACACCCCGCCCGAGCTGCGCGGACGCGGGTACGCGGGGGCGGTCACGGCCGCCGTGAGCCGGGCGGCGCGTACCGCGGGAGCCGAGCGGGTGCTGCTCTTCGCCGACCTCGCCAACCCCACCAGCAACGCCCTCTACCAGCGGATCGGCTACCGCCCGGTCGAGGATCACTTGCGCCTGACGTTCACACCCTGAGAACGACCTGAGCGGATCCGGAGTCCTCTTCCGGAACAAGGTCACCGGTCGCGACAGTTGTGACAGTGCAGCAGCACAACAGCACAGGCCATGGGGTGCCCCGTCGCTCCCCTTCACCCAGGAGGTGCCGTGACCGGTCCCAGCCCTCAGCGTGCCCGGCTCGCCACAGCCCTGCGCCCCGCCGCCTTCGGGGCGGACCCGGCCGGGGAGCGGATGGAGCGCATCCGGCGGTCCCCGAATTTCGCGAACGGTGTCTTCACCAACCCCGGCGGCGGCCGCACCGCCCCCTCCGGCTCGATGCTGAAGTTCCTCCCCACGTACTTCCGCAAGGAGCACCGGGTGCGCCGGGCCCCGGCCGGGACCGTGCCGGTCCACCCCACCACCCTCGCCGACCTGGCCACACCACCCGCCTCCGGGCTGCGGCTGACCTGGATGGGCCACTCCAGCGTGCTCGCCGAGATCGACGGGCGGCGGGTGCTGTTCGACCCGGTGTGGGGTTCGCGCTGTTCGCCCTTCGCGGCCGTCGGGCCCAAGCGGCTGCACCCCGTCCCGGTGCCGCTGCGGGAGCTGGGACCGGTGGACGCGGTGGTCATCTCCCATGACCACTACGACCACCTGGACATGCCCACGATCCGCGCGCTGGTGCGCACGGGGACGACGTTCGTCGTACCGCTCGGGGTCGGCGCGCACCTGGAGCACTGGGGCGTACCGGTGGACCGGATCACGGAGCTGGACTGGCACGAGTCCACCGATGTGGCCGGGCTGCTGCTCACCGCCACCCCCGCCCGCCACTTCTGCGGCCGCGCGCTGCGCAACACCCAGCACACCCTGTGGGCCTCCTGGGTGGTGGCCGGGCCCGAGCACCGGATATTCCACAGCGGGGACACCGGGTACTTCCCCGGGTTCGCGGAGATCGGGAAGTCGTACGGTCCGTTCGACGCGACCATGATCCAGATCGGCGCGTACAGCGAGTTCTGGCCCGACATCCACATGACCCCCGAGGAGGGCATGCGCGCCCACGTCGACCTCCAGGGCGGCGAGCCCGGCCGGGGGATCATGCTGCCGATCCACTGGGGCACCTTCAACCTGGCCCCGCACCCGTGGGAGGAGCCCGCCGAGGGCACCGTCACCGCGGCCCGCGCCGCGGGCGCGAGCGTGGCCGTGCCGCGCCCGGGCCAGCCCTTCGAGCCGGAGCGCGGGCTGCCGCTGGAGCTGTGGTGGCGGGCGGTGGCGGTCCCCTCGGCGACGGCGGCCCCCTCGGCGACGGCGGCGCCCAAGAGCGCTCCGATCGTTGCCGAGGGGCCGGTCGACACGGCCGACGGCGGCGACGCGGCGGTGCCCATTCCGCAGCCGTAGTAGGCGAGTTGAGCCGAAAGCCTTGTGGGTGGTGTGGCGCGCTCGCTTCAATGGTTAGGAAACATTCCTAACGGACGACTCAAGCGAACGGAGTCCCCCATGTCCAGAAGGATCGGCCTGACGGCGGCGGCCGTGGCGTTACCCGCCGCGCTCGTGTTCACCGGCATCGGCGTCGGAGTGGGCCAGGCCGCCGCCCCCGCACACTCCTCGGCTCAGCAGGCGGGCGTGGCGGCCAACCTGGACGATCCGGCCAAGAAGGAGATCGCCATGAAGCTGGTCTCCAGCGCCGAGAACTCCTCCCTGGACTGGCGCGCCCAGTTCAAGTACATCGAGGACATCGGCGACGGCCGCGGCTACACCGCCGGGATCATCGGCTTCTGCTCCGGCACCGGCGACATGCTGGAACTCGTCGAGTACTACACCCAGCAGAAGCCGGGCAACGTCCTCGCCAAGTACCTCCCCGCCCTGCGCAGGGTCAACGGCAGCGACTCCCACAGCGGCCTCGACCCCAACTTCACCAAGGACTGGAAGACGGCCGCCGCCGACAAGGCGTTCCAGGACGCCCAGGAGCACGAGCGCGACCGCGTCTACTTCAACCCGTCCGTCAAGCAGGGCAAGGGCGACGGCCTCGGCGCCCTCGGCCAGTTCATCTACTACGACGCGATCGTCATGCACGGCCCCGGCAGCAGCAAGTACAGCTTCGGCGGCATCCGCAAGACGGCCATGTCCAAGGCCAAGACCCCGGCGCAGGGCGGCAACCAGACCACGTACCTCAACGCCTTCCTCGACGCCCGCAAGAAGGCCATGCAGAGCGAGGAGGCGCACAGCGATACCAGCCGGGTCGACACCGCGCAGCGCGTCTTCCTCAACGCGAAGAACTTCGACCTGAACCCGCCGCTGAAGTGGAAGGTCTACGGCGACTCCTTCGAGATCACGTCCTGACCGCCGTTGTGGCTCGGGCTACCGGCCGGGGGAGTGGGTGCTCGAAGCGGAGATGAGCTTCGAGCACCCCCCACCTCCCGGATGCCCTCCCCTCCGGCTGGTGTCAGCGGCTCGCCGCCGCCACCAGCGCCCGCATGACCCGCAGGTCGTCGCCCGCCTCCGGGTGCCACTGCACGCCGAGAACGAAGCCCTCCGCGCCCGGCAGCTCCACCGCCTCCACCGTGCCGTCATCGGACGCGTACGCGCTGGCGATCAGGCCCTCGCCGAGGCGGTCCACCGACTGGTGGTGGAAGGTGGGCACGGAGAGGGGCTCCGGTAGTGCCTCGGCCAGCAGGGTGCCGGGGACCGGCTTCACCTCGTGCTGGTCGAAGACGCCCGGCGGGCCCGCGTGGGCGTCCAGGTGCTGGTGGAGGGTGCCGCCCAAGGCGACGTTCAACAGCTGCATGCCCCGGCAGATGCCCAGCAGGGGAACGCCTGAGGACAGCGCCGCCTCGATCAGGGCCAGTTCCCACGCGTCCCGCTCCCGCGCGGGCGGGCCCGTACGGGGGTCGACATCGGCCCCGTACCGTACGGGCTCCACATCCGGGCCGCCGGAGATCACGACCGCGTCGAGGCGGGAGACCACGGCGGCCGCCGAGCCCGTGGCGGGGTCCGGGGGCAGCATCGCGGCCAACCCCCCGGCGCGCTGGACGAGTTGGTGGTACCCGGCGGGGAGCAGGGCGGCGGGGAGGTTCCAGACGCCCCAGTGCGCGGAGGCTTCGAGGTAGGTGCTGATGCCGATCAGAGGGGGCAACGGTCAGTCCGTTCTTTCAGTCGCGGGACAGTTCGGCCTCGGCCTCCGCCAGCGCCGCGAACTCCTCCTCCGGCGCCGACGCGACCAGACGGTGGCGGCTGTAGAAGGCGAAGTAGGCGAGCGCCACGGCGTAGACGCCGAGGGCGATGAACGCCGCGTCCTTGTCCACCAGGAAGGTGGCCACCAGCGCCGAGCAGGCCAGCAGGAAGGCGATGGACGAGGTCACGACGCCGCCGGGGGTGCGGTACGGGCGGTCGAGACCCGGCTCGCGGCGGCGGAGGACGATGTGGGAGAGCGACATCAGGGCGTACGAGATGGTGGCGCCGAAGACCGCGACGTTCAGCATCCGGGCGCCGTCGCCCGACCAGGCGGCGAGGCCGAAGCCGATGGCGCCGGGGACGAGCAGGCCCAGGTAGGGGGCCTTGCGACGGCTGGTCAGGGACAGGAAGCGGGGCAGGTATCCGGCCCGGGAGAGGGCGAACAGCTGCCGCGAACCGGCGAAGATCAGGGAGAAGAAGGAGGCGACCAGACCGGCGAGACCGGCGTAGTTGACGACGCGGGACAGCGTGGTGGGCTCGCCGTCCGGCTGGAGCGCCTCGACCAGCGGGTTGCCCGCGTCCTGCACGGCGTCCGCGCCGCGCGCGCCGGTGGCGGCGAGGAAGGTGAGCAGGGCGAGGACCAGCAGGATGCCCATCGACGAGGCCATGGCCTTGGGCAGGGTCCGCGCGGGTTCGCGAGTCTCCTCGGCCGCGAGCGGGACGCCCTCCACACCCAGGAAGAACCACATGCCGAAGGGGAACGCCGCCCAGATGCCGAGCAGGCCGAACGGCAGCCAGGAGTTGGAGCCGAACGCCGAGTGGTCGACCGCGATGTCGTTCAGCGACCCCGAGTCGAAGTCGGTGAAGGCGGCGACCGCGAAGATCAGCAGCGCGGTGACGGCGATGGCGGTCACGATGAGGCTGAACCGCAGGGCCTCGCCCACGCCCCACAGGTGGATCCCGATGAAGATCACGAAGCAGGCGAGATAGACCGGCCAGCCGGATTCCAGGCCGAACAGGCCGAGCGATTCGACGTAGTCGCCGATGAAGATGGAGATGGCGGCGGGCGCGAGGACGTATTCGATGAGGATCGCCGTGCCGGTGAGGAACCCGCCCCAGGGGCCGAGGGCGCGCCGCGCGAAGCCGTAGCCGCCGCCCGCGGTGGGGAGGATCGCGGCGAGTTCGGCGAGCGCGAAGACCATGCAGGTGTACATCAGACCCATGAGCACGGCGGCGATGGCCAGCCCGCCGAAGCCGCCCTCGGCGAGGCCGAAGTTCCAGCCGGAGAAGTCGCCGGAGACCACATAGGCGACGCCGAGGCCGGTCAGCAGCAGCGGACCCGCGCTGCCGCGGCGCAGGGTGCGCCGCTCCAGGTACCCGTCGTCGCCGGGTTCGCCGGGGTCGGGGGAGGTGCGGNGCGGTCTCGGTTCCTTCGGCCATGTCAACCATGGGCACTCCTGGCGTCGCACGAGGGGACGGGCACGGGCGCGGGGTGGGGACGGGGGTCGGGGATTGGTGTGGGGGCATACCTTTGCCGCACGGAGAGGGTCCGCGCAAGACCCTCCACGGAAAAAAGGGGGCTACGGCAGGAACCCGCGCAGCAGCGCCGCCGTGCCCTCGCAGTGCTCCCGCATCACCTCGCGGGCCCCGTCCGCGTCCCCGTCCAGCACCGCCTCGACCAGCGCGCCGTGCTGGGCCTGGGAGTGTTCCAGGTTCCGTACCAGCAGCGGGATGCAGTCCAGCAGGTCGTTGACGGTGGCGCGGACGGCCGCGTACTGGGCGGCCAGCGACGGTGAGCCCGCCAGCTCGGCCAGCGTCAGGTGCAGCATCGTGTCCAGGCGCCGGTAGTCGGCCAGCGGGGCGTCGCGCGTCGCGTCGAGGGCGGCGCGCAGCCGCGCGGCCTGGGCGTCGGTCAGGCCGTGCGCGGCGCACAGCCCGGCCGCGCCGACCTCCAGGACCTCCCGGAAGCGCAGCGTGTCCTCGACGTCCACCGCCTCGACCCGCCGCCGCAGCTCGTCCTCGCCGCCCGCGGCGGGCTCGGGCCGGGCCCGTACGAACGTGCCGCCGTACCGGCCGCGGCGGCTCTCCACGATCCCCTGGTCCTGGAGGACCTTCAGCACCTCGCGCAGGGTCACCCGGCTGATCCGCAGCCGCTCCGCCAGCTCGCGCTCGGCCGGGAGGCGGCCGCCGTCGGGGACCAGCCCCAGCCGTACGACCTGGAGTATCTGCTCCAGTGCCTCCTCGAAGCCGTTTCCGGCGCGCACCGGGCGCAGTACCGGCGCGAGCCGGTCCCCGGCCGCGCCCGCGCCCCCACTCCCGCTTCCGCCATCGCTCATGGAACCCGCCGCACCTCCTTCCCAATCAATGGTCTGCGGTATTACCTTAAGGCCACTCCGCGCCCCCCACACCCGTCCGAAGCCAGGAGGCACCACCGTGGCAGACCGCACGCCCCCGCTCTCGGTCGACGAGCTGACCAGGCTCGTCGACGCCGGGGAGATCGACACCGTCGTCCTGGCCTTCACCGACATGCAGGGCAGACTCCAGGGCAAGCGGTTCGCCGCCCGCTTCTTCCTGGACGACGCCCTGGAGCACGGCACCGAGGGCTGCAACTACCTGCTCGCCGTCGACGCCGACATGAACACCGTCGGCGGCTACGCCATGTCCTCCTGGGAGCGCGGCTACGGTGACTTCGCCCTCCACGGCGACACCGCCACCCTGCGCCGCACCCCCTGGAACCCCGGCACCGCGATGCTCACCGCGGACCTCTCGTGGCACGACGGCTCGCCCGTGGTCGCCTCCCCGCGGCAGATCCTGCGCCGCCAGCTGGACCGGCTCGCGGAGCGCGGCTGGACCGCGTACGCCGGGACCGAGCTGGAGTTCATGGTCTTCCGGAACACCTACGAGCAGGCGTGGGACAGCGGCTACCGCGGGCTGACCCCCGCCAACCAGTACAACGTCGACTACTCCATCCTCGGCACCGGCCGCGTCGAGCCCCTGCTGCGCCGCATCCGCAACGAGATGGGTGCCGCCGGGATGACCGTGGAGTCGGCCAAGGGCGAGTGCAACCTCGGCCAGCACGAGATCGCCTTCCGTTACGACGACGCGCTGACCACCTGCGACCAGCACGTCATCTACAAGACCGGCGCCAAGGAGATCGCCGCCCAGGAGGACATGGCGCTCACCTTCATGGCCAAGTACGACGAGCGCGAGGGCAACTCCTGTCACATCCACCTCTCGCTGCGCGACGAGGCCGGGCAGCCCGTGCTCGCGGACGACGACGGCCCGTACGGCATGTCGAAGACCATGCGCCACTTCCTGGCCGGGCAGATCGCCGCGATGCGCGACTTCACCCTGCTCTACGCGCCGAACATCAACTCCTACAAGCGCTTCCGGCCCGGTTCCTTCGCGCCCACCGCCGTCGCCTGGGGCCCGGACAACCGCACCTGTGCGCTGCGCGTCATCGGCCACGGCCAGGCGCACCGGCTGGAGAACCGGCTCCCCGGCGGCGACGTCAACCCGTATCTCGCCGTCGCCGGAATGGTGGCCGCCGGGCTGTACGGGATCGAGCAGGAGCTGGAGCTGCCCGAGGTCTGCACCGGCAACGCGTACACCGGCGACGCTGCACACGTGCCGACCTCGCTGCGCGACGCCGCCGAGCTGTGGCAGGCCAGCCCCATAGCGCGGGCCGCGTTCGGCGACGAGGTGGTCGAGCACTACCTCAACATGGCCCGCGTCGAGCAGGAGGCGTACGACACCGCCGTCACCGACTGGGAACGCTTCCGGTCCTTCGAGCGCATGTGAGAAACCACCCCGTGGATGCGAGGAACCACCCCGTGACCAACGAACACCCCCACGAGCACCACATCCTCAACCCGGCGACCGAGGAGGTCATCGCCACCGTCCCGGCCGCCACGCCCGCCGACGTGGACGCCGCCGTCGCCCGCGCCGCCACCGCCCAGCGCGGCTGGGCCGCC
>NZ_RIBZ01000232.1:0-24675 GCF_003721215.1 Streptomyces botrytidirepellens | reverse complement strand
CCCCGCTCGGCGGCGACCGCATCGCGCTGACCGCGGTCGTCGGCCCCGGCGCCCGGCTCCGCGTCGGTTCGGCGGCCGCCACGCTCGCGCTGCCCGGCCGCTCCGCCGAGCCCGCCCACTACGCGATCCGGCTGACCGTCGCCGACGGCGCCACCCTGCACTGGCTGCCCGAACCGCTGATCTCCGCCCACGGCAGCGATCTGCGCATGACCACCACCGTCGAACTCGCCCCCACCGCCCGCCTGGTGCTGCGCGAGGAACAGATCCTCGGCCGCTTCGGCGAGCCCCCGGGCGCGCTGACCAGCCGTCTCACCGTACACCGCGACGGGCGCCCGCTGCTGGACCAGGAGCTGTCGTACGGCCCCGGCGCGCCCGGCTGGGACGGCGGCGCGGTGCTCGGCGGGCACCGGGCGGCCGGTCAACTCCTGGTGGTGGACCCGGCGTACGACAGCGATCCCGTCCAGCCCCGCCTGCTCGCCGACACGGCCGTCATCACCCCGCTCACCGGCCCCGCCGCCCTGGTCAGCGCGGTGGCCACGGACGGCCTGCGGCTGCGCCGGATGCTGGACGAGGCGCTCAGCTCCCGGCCGAGGCCACAGCCGGGGCGATGTCGCGTACGAACACCGGCTTGAGGCGCTTCTCCGGCAGCGCCTCGGGGAGTCGCTCCCAGTCCAGGACATGGGAGACGACGCGCTCGGGCGCCACCTTTCCGGAGCCCGCGAGTTCGAGGGCGTCGGGCAGGTGGCTGCGGACGTTGTCCCGGGCGACGCGCAGGGTGACCCCGGTGAGGTACATGTCGAGCAGCGGCAGTTCGCCGGGCCGGAAGTGGTTGCCCGCGCTCTCGCAGATGCCCTCGGGGGCGAGCGAGGTGAGCGCCAGGGTGAGCTGATCGATGCGCCCGGTGGCCTCGACGGCGATGTCGAAGCCGTGCCGGACGGGTTCGATCGCCTCGGCGGTACGGGCGCCGAAGCTCGTCGCGAGCTTCCGGTGCTCGGGGTCGGGGTCGACGTACAGGACGTCGGAGGCGCCGAGCGCGCGGGCGATGTCGCACACGTACAGCCCGATGCTGCCCCGGGCGACGACCAGCACCCGCGCCCCCGGGCGGGCCGCCAGATGCGGGGCGACCAGGCGCCGCGCGAGGGACCAGTTGTCGCTGGCCGAGGCCATGGCGATGGGGTCGAGCCCCGGCGGCAGCGGGACCAGCATGGCGTCCGCGTACGGCACGCGGACCAGGTCGGAGAAGAGACCGCCCCAACTGCCGCCGATCGGCGCGCCGTACATCGCCATGTGCGGCACGGAGGTGCAGTGGGCGGTCAGCCCGGCGCGGCAGTGGTCGCAGTCGCCGCAGTTGATGGACCAGGGCACGACGACCAGGTCGCCGGGGGCGGCGCCGGTCACCGCGTCGCCGACGTCGATGACGCGGGCCACGCATTCGTGGCCGAGGGGGAACGGCGGGTCGATGAAGCCGTGCCCGGCGAGGATCGCGGAGTCCACGTCGCAGGGGGTGGCGGCCACCGGCGCGACGATCGCGTCCTCACCCGACTCCAGCCGGGGGTCGGGGGCCTCGCGCCATTCGACGGTGTGCCGCGCGACGTACGTCAGTTCACGCATCGGCCTGCTCCTGCTTGCTTTGGGCCGCGAGGGCGACCAGGTCGGCGTACCGGATGACGGATCCGCCCGCGCCCCAGGTGCCGTCCGGCTGCTCGTGGATCAGCACCCACACCCGCAGCGCCTCCTCCGGGGAGAGCCCGGCGGCCTTCAGCACGGCCTGGGTGGCGCCCTCGACCAGACCGGCCTTGCGGCGCTCGGACAGGGCGCCCTGGGGCACCGTGACGTCGACCAGGAAGCGCGGCGCGTCGTCCTCCGCGGTGGTCTGGGCGCCCTCGGGCAGTTCGATCAGATGGCTCCACGCCTGGGCGCGGAAGAAGGCCGTGTCGGGCGCCCCCTCCCAGCGCAGCAGCAGGGCCGCGAGATCGCGCTGAATGCCCGCGCGGCCCTCCTCGGTCAGGGCGCCGGTCGGGGCGGTCAGCCGGATCATCGGCATGGCAGTTCCTCAGCTCTCGTGCTTGCGAACGCGACGACGGCGTCGAGGCGCCGACGGCCTCGCGTTATGACAGTCGTTATAACGCGAGGTCACGCTAGACTATGACGAGCGTTATAGCCAGAGCGGAGTGAACATGACCAAGAGCGCCCCCCAGGCCCGGCAGCGGATCGTGGCCGGCGCGGCCGACATGATCAGCCGGCGCGGACTGAACGCCACGAGCATCCGCGAGATGGCCAAGCACGCCCGGGCGCCGCTCGGTTCCACGTACCACTACTTCCCCGAGGGCAAGCAGCAGTTGGCCACCGAGGCCGTCCGGTACGCGGGCGAGACCATCGCCCGCATCCTCCGCAAGGAGCTGGAGGCGGGCCCGGTCGCGGGCCTCCGGGCGTTCCTCGGGCTGTGGCGCGGGATCGTCATCGACGCCGACTTCCGGGCCGGTTGCCCCGTCCTGGCCGTCTCCATCGAGGAGCCCCCGCCCGGCGAGATCCCGCCCGCCGTGGCGGCCGCCGCGGCCGTCTTCGACGACTGGGAGAACCTGCTCGCGGCCTCCCTGCGGGAACATGGCGCCGCGCCCGGGCAGGCGGAGCAGCTCGCGACGCTCACCGTCGCCGCCGTCGAGGGAACCGTCGCCATGTGCCGCGCCAAGCGCAGCATCGAACCGCTGGACCGCACCGCCGAGCAACTCCAGGCGCTTGTCGCCGGTGCGATCAAAGGCTGAGCGGGCTGTGAAGGTGACGTGTTGATAAAGAAACGGCGGTTTGCCCTGTACTCAACAGTAAGCGAGGCGCGAGGATCCTCCTGACACTCTGTGATCATCGCCGCACGGCGGCGCAACAAAGCAGGGGGATTTCTACGTGAGACGCACAGCAGTACTCGGCGTGGCCGGCGGCGTGATGACCGGTGCGCTGATAACCGGTGCGCTGGCCGCCCCCACGGCGGGGGCATCGGAGCCCACGCGGACGCCGGGGGGCGCCGCGGAGGCCCGCGGGGCGGCGATCGCCGCGGCCCGGGCCGCGAAGGCGGGCATCGACTGGACGGACTGTCCGGCCGATTGGAACCTCGCCAAGCCCATCCAGTGCGGCTATGTGACCGTGCCGCTCGACTACGCCAAGCCGAACGGCCGCACCATCAAGATCGCGGTGGACCGCATCGGCAACACCGGGACCGCCTCCGAGCGGCAGGGTTCGCTGATCTACAACCCGGGCGGACCGGGCGGCTCCGGGCTGAAGTTCCCGACCCGGGTCACCAACAAGAACCCGCTGTGGACGAAGACCGCGAAGGCGTACGACTTCGTGGGCTTCGACCCGCGCGGGGTGGGCCACTCGGCCGCCATCTCCTGTGTCGACCCGCAGGAGTTCGTCAAGGCGCCCAAGATGGACCCGGTGCCCGACAGCGAGGCGGACAAGCGGGCGCAGCGCAAGCTCGCCGCGGAGTACGCCGACGGGTGCAAGGAGCGCAGCGGCTGGATGCTGCCGCACATGACGACGCCCAACACCGCCCGCGACATCGACGTCATCCGGGCCGCGCTCGGCGACAAGAAGCTCAACTACCTGGGCGTGTCCTACGGGACGTACATCGGCGGGGTCTACGCGACGCTCTTCCCCGACCATGTGCGCCGCCTGATCGTGGACTCCGTGGTGAACCCGTCGCGCGAGAAGATCTGGTACCAGGCCAACCTGGACCAGGACGTGGCGTTCGAAATGCGCTGGGACGACTGGAAGGCGTGGGTGGCCAAGAACGACGCGGCCTACCACATCGGCGACACCCCGGAGAAGGTCCAGGCGCAGTGGGAGAAGCTGCGCGCGACCGCCAAGAAGAGCCCGATCGGCGGGGTCGTCGGCCCGGCCGAGCTGCTCGGCTTCTTCCAGAGCGCCCCGTACTACGACTCGTCGTGGACCACGGTCGCCGAGGTGTGGCGCGACTACCTGGCCGGTGACGAGAAGGCGCTCGTCGAGGCCGCGGGCCCGGACCTGTCCGACACCGCGGGCAACATCGCCTCGGAGAACGGCAACGCGGTGTACACCGCCGTGGAGTGCGCCGACGCCAAGTGGCCGACCAGCTGGCGGAAGTGGGACCGGGACAACACCCGGCTGCACCGCGACTACCCGTTCCTGACCTGGTCCAACGCCTGGATGAACCTGCCGTGCGCCACCTGGCCGTCGAAGCAGCACACCCCGCTGGAGGTCGGCGCGGCCAAGGGGCTGCCGAAGACGCTCGTCGTGCAGAGCACCCGTGACGCCGCCACCCCGTACGAGGGCGCCGTCGAGCTGCACAAGCGCCTCAAGGGTTCGCGTCTCATCACCGAGAAGGACGCCGGTTCGCACGGTGTCACCGGGCTCGTCAACGCCTGCATCAACGACCGGGTGGACGCCTACCTGCTCAAGGGCACGGTGGACGCCAAGGACGTGACGTGCGCTCCGCACGCCACGCCGAAGCCCGCGAAGGCCGGGGCCGCGAAGGCCGCCGGGGCCGTCGAGTAACGGTCGGCCGAGCCCGCTTCCGTACGAGTCGGCGCGTACGGAAGCGAGTCCGGCGGGGGGTCGCCCATCCGGGCGGCCCCCCGTCGCGTTCCCGGGGAAAACTGTCGACTGTACAACTCACCGCCGTGCCCGGCGAGTCGCCGCATGATGTCCGCAATGGCGGCAATTGCGCCGTATGTTGGCGATGTGGGGTTTCGAATCCCCCAGGGGTGTGAGCGAATGCGATCACTTTTTTACGCCCATTGAATTCACTCGCCGAATTCGTTACCAAGAAAAAATCATCGTCATTTCGGGATGTGCTCAAACCGCTATGCTCCAGGGCTCATAGCGAGTTCTTCGCACGCATTTTCTCCCGCTGCTTTTAAGGAAGCCGATGGTTTTCGCCGGCGCGTCACCTGGAGGCCGACGGCCCGCCTCCGCGCTCGTATGGCTCATTCCTCCCGCCGCGATGGCGGCCTGCGCGGCGTTCGCCGTGACCGTGGTGTCCGCCGGGGCGCGGGCGACGGTCGCCTGGTGCGGCGCGGCGGCGACGCTGGCGGTGGCCCTGGCGGCGGCCGAGTCGGCCCGCCGCGGACGTCTGATCGGCAGGCTGCGCGCCCGGGCCGCGGAACAGGACGCCGGGTACCGGCAGCGCCTGGTCGACCAGGAGGTGGAGACCCGGCGGCTGGCCCAGGAGGTGCTGCCCGCGGCCGTGGAGCGGCTCCAGCGCGGCGCCGAGGTCGACGCCGTGATGAAGACCATCGAGCCCTCGCCCGTCCTCGACCCGGACTTCGAGTCCGCGCACCGCGCCGTCCTGCGGACGGTGCTGGAGACCGTGCGGGCCGAGGAGGACCTGCGGGACGCGGCGGGGCGGGCGTTCGTCAACATCGCCCGCCGGGTGCAGGCCATCACCCATCAACAGGCCATGGACATGCGGGACATGGAGGACAAGCACGGGGCCGCCCCCGAGGTCTTCCACGATCTCCTCCACCTCGACCACGGCAACGCGCTGATCGGCCGGCTCGCCGACAGCATCTCGGTGCTGGGCGGCTCCCGCCCGGGCCGCCAGTGGCGCAACCCGGTGCCGCTGTACAACGTGCTGCGCGGCGCCATGTCGCGCATTCTCGAATACCGGCGGGTGGACCTGCACTCGGTGGCCGACGTCGGCATCGTCGGCCCGTCCGTGGAGCCGCTGATCCACGCCCTGGCCGAACTGCTCGACAACGCCACCCGCTACTCCCCGCCCAAGACGCGGGTGCATCTGACGGCGGTCGAGGTCCAGTCCGGGGTGGCGGTCGAGATCGAGGACGCCGGGGTGGGCCTGTCGGAGGAGAGCCGCAGGCGCGCCGAGTACGTGCTGGAGCAGGCGGGCACCGGCTTCGACCTCGACGACCTCGGCGAGACGCCCCGGCTGGGCCTGGCCGTGGTCGGCCGACTCGCCGTCAAGTACCGGTTCCAGGTGTCGCTGCGGCCCTCCGCGTACGGCGGCGTCCGCGCGGTGCTCGTCGTCCCGCAGGACGTCATCTGCCCCACCCCGGCCCCCGGCGGCGCCATCGCCCGGGCCCAGAAGCTGCCGCCGCCCAAGCCCATCAAGCGCGCCGCGCCCTACCCGCCGCTGCCCGACAACGCCGACGCCACCGGCCCGGTCGCCCACGACCACAACGGGATCCGTCACAACACCGCGGGACTGCCCCAGCGCCGCCGCCGGATGCCGACCGTGACCCCGCCCATCCGGATCCAGGCCGACCCGGAGCCCGTCCCGGCGGGCCCTGCGGCACCGGCCGAGCCGCCCGTCCAGCCGGGGATGTGGCTGGCCGCGTTCACCAAGGCCGTGTCCGGCGAGGCGGACCCGGTGGACACCTCCGGCCACCCGCACGGCCCGCACGGCGCGGAGCCGTCGGATACGCCGCACGCCTGGGACAACGCTTCGGATGAGGGTGAGTAGCAAGTGACGCAAGCGCGGTTCAACATGGACTGGATGCTCCGGGACCTCGCCAAGAGCGTTCCGCAGACCCGCCACGTGGTCCTGCTGTCCTCGGACGGCCTGTGCATGGCCCAGGTCGGTACGGACGAGGAGACCGCCGACCGCCTGGCCGCCGCCTGCGCGGGGCTCCAGAGCCTGTCGACGGCGATCGCCGCCGAATTCCCCACCGGCGACGGGCGGATGCGGCTGGTGGTCATCGAGGTCGACGGCGGCTTCTTCTATCTGATGGCGGCCGGCACCAGCTCCTACCTCGCGGTGCTCGCCGAGGACGGCGTGGACGCCGGGCTGATGGGCCAGTGCATGAGAGACCTGGTCGCCCGGCTCGGCGAACACCTCAGCAGCCCGCCACGGGCCAGCGGACGCATGCCATGAGCCGGACCGGAAAGGGCGCCGACGAAGGCGGCCCCGAACGGCTCTACCTCGTCGACGGCGGCCCCGGCCGGTCCTCGCGGGCGGACACCATCGAACTGGTCAGCCTGATCGTGGCCCGGGCCGAACCCGAACCGGGCATGCTGCCCGAGGCCGCCGCCGTCCTGCGGATGTGCCACTTCCCGCTCTCCGTGGCCGAGATCTCCGCGTATCTGACGCTGCCCGTCAGCACCGTGACCGTGCTCCTCGCGGATCTGCTCGCCCACCACCAAGTGGAGGCGCGGGCCCCGGTCCCGGCCGCCGTGCTGCCCGACACCGAACTCCTCCAGGCGGTGATGCATGGACTACAGAACCTCTGACACGCTCGTCGGACCCCGCACCGAGGACACCCTCCCGGCCTCCGCCGCCGCGGCCGTCAAGATCGTGATCGTCGGCGGATTCGGGGTCGGCAAGACCACGATGGTCGGCTCGGTGAGCGAGATCCGCCCGCTGACCACCGAGGAGACGATGACCCAGGCCGGGGTCGGCGTCGACGACATCGCCGGGGTGGAGCGCAAGACCGAGACCACCGTGGCCATGGACTTCGGCCGCATCAGCCTCAACGAACGGCTGGTGCTCTACCTCTTCGGAACCCCCGGCCAGGAGCGCTTCTGGTTCCTGTGGAACGGTCTCTTCGAGGGCGCGCTCGGCGCCGTGGTCCTCGTCGACACCCGCCGGCTGGAGGTCAGCTTCGACGTCCTGGGCCGGCTGGAGGAGCGGGGCGTCCCCTTCGTCGTCGCCATCAACGCCTTCCCCGGGGCGCCCGTCCACCCCGTCGGCGAGCTGCGCGCGGCCCTGGACCTGCCCGAAGCCGTCCCCATCGTCGACTGCGACGCCCGCGACCGCGCCTCCAGCCGCGACACCCTCCTCACCCTCGTGAGCTATCTGCAACACCTCACCACCGTGACCCCGGAGACACCGTGACCCCTCCTCCCGACCAGTGCCCCGCCCACGCCCGGAGCCCCCTCGCCGGTGTGGTGGACCTCTTCGGATCCGAGAACGAGAAGGACCCGATGGGCCTGTACGAGCGGCTGCGCAGCGAACACGGACCGGTGGCCCCGGTGCGGCTCGGCGGCGACGTACCGGCCTGGCTGCTGCTGGGCTACCGCGAGAACCTGGAGGTCGCCCGCACCCCCTCCCGCTTCTCCCGCGACTCCCGGTACTGGAGCGCCTGGGGGGAGGGCCGGATCCCGGACGACTCGCCGCTGCTCCCCGTGGTCGGCTGGCAGCCCATGTGCACCTTCGCCGACGGCGACGAGCACGAGCGGCTGCGCGCCGCGCTCACCGACAGCATGAACCGGGTCGACCGCCGCGGCATCCGCCGCCACATCACCCGCTTCACCCACCAGCTGGTCAACGACTTCTGCGCCGAAGGACAGGCCGAACTGGTCACGGGCTTCGCCCAGCGGCTGCCCATGCTCGTCCTCACCCAGCTGCTCGGCATGCCCGACGTGTACGGCCCACGGCTGGTCGAGGCCACTCGCGACCTGATGAAGGGGTCCGACACGGCCCTGCGCAGCGACCAGTACGTCACGGACACCCTCCGCCAGCTCGTCGAGCGCAAGCGCACCCAGCCCGGCAGCGACCTCGCGTCCTGGCTGCTGAGCCACCCCTCCGAGCTGACCGAGGAGGAGGTCGTCCAGCATCTGCGGCTCGTCCTGCTCACCGGCAACGAGACCACCACCAACCTCATGGCCAACACGCTGCGCATGGTCCTCACCGACCCGCGCTTCCGCGCCTCCCTGGCCGGGGGTCACATGACCCTGCCGGACGCCATCGAGCACGTGCTGTGGAACGAACCGCCGCTCACCGTGATCCCCGGCCGCTGGGCGACGGGCGACACCGAGCTGGGCGGACGGCAGATCAAGGCCGGGGACATGCTGCTCCTCGGCCTCGCCGCCGGGAACGTCGACCCCGCCATCCGCCCCGACCTCGGCGCGCCCATGTACGGCAACCGCTCGCACCTGTCGTTCAGCGGAGGCCCGCACGAATGCCCCGGCCAGGACATCGGCCGCGCCATCGCGGACACCGCCATCGACACCCTGCTGCTGCGCCTGCCCGATGTCCGGCTGGACGTGCCGGAGACCGAGCTGAACTGGGTCGCGTCGTGGATCTCCCGCCATCTGGTCGCGCTGCCGGTCGCGTTCATGCCGCGCAGGCCCGATACGGATCCGGTGGACACCTCCGGCATGCTGCTCGCGCCCAAGCTGCGCCCCACGCGCTGGATGCCCGCGGACGGGGACGAGGCCTTATCCGCGGGCGAAGGCGCCACCGCCGACACCGCGGCACCGACCGCGCGCGTCCCGTGGTGGACGTCCCTGTGGCGGTGGCTGCGCGGCACCGCGGCATGACGCAGGCCCGCTCAGCGGGCCAGCAGCGTCCCCACCGTCAGCAGCGCCAGCACCACCCAGGCGAACCACAGCCAGCCATTGCTCCCCAGCGACACGGTGTAGGCCGTCACCACCACCAGGCCACCCACCGCGCACGCCGTCATCCCCTTGGCAGATCCGGTCATCCCCGACCTCCTCACGGCGGTTCCGGCACCCCGGCCGGAACACCGGCCCCACGGCCGAGACTCCATCGTCTCTCGACCGTGGGGTATCGGCCAGGGGGGGTGCCTAGCGCCCGCGGGCCTGGAGCGACGCCAGATAGGCGTTGTACGCGGCGAGTTCCTGATCACCGTCGCGGTCCGCCGTACGGTCGTCGCGCCGCGCCTGGCGCTGGTCGGACTTGTACCACTGGTACACCAGCGCCACCAGCACGATCACCGACGGGACCTCGCTGAACGCCCACGCGATGCCGCCCGCCGCGTTCTGGTCGGACAGCGCGTCGATCCCCAGCGAGCCGGGCGGATGCTCGAACGTGCCGACCATGGGCGCGCTCGCCATCATCAGCGCGATTCCGAAGAACGCGTGGAAGGGCATCCCCGCGAACAGCTCCAGCATCCGCATCACATAGCCCGGCCGGTGCGGCCCCGGGTCCACGCCCATGATCGGCCAGAAGAAGACCAGGCCCACCGCGAGGAAGTGGACCATCATCGCGATGTGCCCGATCTTGGAGCCCATCAGGAAGTCGAAGAGCGGGGTGAAGTAGAGCCCGTACAGGCTCGCGATGAACAGCGGGATCGTGAACACCGGATGGGTGATGATCCGCATGTAGCGGCTGTGCAGCAGCGCCACCAGCAGCTCCCGCGGCCCCTTGCGGCCGCGCCCGGCTGCCGGAAGGGCGCGCAGGGCCAGCGTCACCGGCGCGCCCAGCAGCAGGAGGATGGGGGAGACCATGCTGATGATCATGTGCTGGACCATGTGGACGCTGAACATGACCATGCCGTAGTCGTTCAGCCCGGTGCACATCGCGACCACGACGGTCAGCACACCCGCCACGAACGCCACCAGCCGCCCCACGGGCCAGCTGTCACCGCGCCGCCACAGCCGCACGGCGCCCCAGCCGTACAGGGCGAGCGCGAGCACACAGCCGACGAGGAAGAAGGGATCACCGCCGAACGCCAATCCGCGTGCGAGGGTGAACGGCGGCAGATCCATCATCATGCCGTGCCCGCCGTGATCCATCGAGTATCCCCGGCCTTCCCCTTCTTGCGCTCTCAACCGGCGCCGCTCTCGCGGACCTGGTTGCTCGCCGTAGGGGTTGCGCAATTGATGGTCGCGGTGCGAATCGGCTGTATCCGGCTCGTGTCGTACTTACAGTACGCACTCGGCCTCGGTGTACCGCTCGGCGGGTACCGTCTTCAGCCGCTCCACCGCGTCCGCGAGCGGCACCATCACGATGTCCGTACCGCGCAGCGCCGTGATCTTGCCGAACTCGCCGCGGTGCGCCGCCTCGACGGCGTGCCAGCCGAAGCGGGTGGCCAGCACCCGGTCGTACGCCGTCGGCGTGCCACCGCGCTGCACATGGCCCAGGATCACCGGCCGGGCCTCCTTCCCCAGCCGCTGTTCCAGCTCGACGGAGAGCTGGCGGGCGATACCGGCGAACCGCTCGTGGCCGTAGACGTCCCGTTCCCCGGCCGCGTACTCCATCGTGCCCTCGCGCGGCTTGGCGCCCTCGGCGGCCACCACGATCGCGAACTTCTTGCCCGCCTCGAACCGTGCCCCGACGGTCCTGGCCAGCTCCTCGATGTCGAACGGGCGCTCCGGCACGACGATCGCGTGGGCGCCCGCGGCCATGCCCGAGTGCAGCGCGATCCAGCCGGTGTGCCGCCCCATGACCTCGACGATCAGTACCCGCTGATGCGACTCCGCGGTGGTCTTGAGCCGGTCCAGGGCCTCGGTCGCCACGCCGACCGCGGTGTCGAAGCCGAAGGTCACATCGGTGGAGGCGATGTCGTTGTCGATCGTCTTCGGGACTCCGACGATCGGCAGCCCGGCGTCCGACAGCATCCGGGCCGCCTTCAGGGTGCCCTCGCCGCCGATCGGGATGACCGCGTCCAGGCCCAGCTCCTCGACGTGGCCCTTCGCGCGCTCCACCCCGTCGCGCAGATGCGCGGGCTGCACCCGGGTCGAGCCGAGGACGGTGCCGCCGAGGGCCAGGATGCCGCTCACGGCGTCCAGGTCGAGCTTGCGGTAGTCGCACTCCAGCAGGCCCTTCCAGCCGTCCTGGAAGCCGATCACCTCGTCGCC
Organism: Streptomyces botrytidirepellens; assembly: GCF_003721215.1. Taxonomy (NCBI): domain Bacteria; kingdom Bacillati; phylum Actinomycetota; class Actinomycetes; order Kitasatosporales; family Streptomycetaceae; genus Streptomyces; species Streptomyces botrytidirepellens. Next base: position 13,146 of record NZ_RIBZ01000232.1, on the reverse strand, counting down.
GTGGTCGACGACGGCGCGGTGGACGACGGACCTGATGACCGCGTTCAGCCCGGGGCAGTCCCCGCCGGACGTGAGCACACCGATGCGCATGGCGCGTGATTCCTCTGTCTGCGAAAGCCCACCGTTGCGATGGGGGCGACATCCGGACCGCGCTGTCCGGCTGGACGACGACACCCTACAAGCGGCGGACGCCGCGGATCTCGCTTCGCCGCCAGGTGTCCGCGATGCGGTCACCCGGCGGCTCAGCTGGGCGTGAGCGCGCTCAGGCGGGCTGGGCGGTGGCCGCCGCGATCCGCTCGTTGCGCAGCGCCTCGTACCACTGGTCGTCGACCGGCGGCAGCCCGTTCACATCGAGCGCCAGCTTCAGCAGGTGGTCCGCGATGTGCGGGTTGCGGGCCATCACCGGGCCGTGCATGTACGTCCCGAAGACGGTGTCCTTGTACGCGCCCTCGTAACCGTCGCCCGTGCCGTTGCCGTTGCCGAACCGGACGCGCGCGAAGGGGCGCGCGGTCGGTCCCAGGTGGGTGACGCCCTGGTGGTTCTCGAACCCGGTCAGCGGCGGCAGCCCCAGCGGGTCGTCGATGTCGGCCAGCACATCGCCGACGCAGCGGGCGCCCTCGCCGCGGGTGCTGATCACGTCCAGCAGGCCCAGTCCCTGCTGGCGCTGCCCGAGGTCGTTGACGAACTCGTGGCCGAGGATCTGGTACCCGGCGCACACCGAGAAGACGATCGCCCCGTTGGCGACCGCGCGGTTCAGCCCGCCGTCCCGCATCAGCCGCTCGGCGGCCAGCCGCTGCGGGCGGTCCTCACCGCCGCCGATCAGGTAGATGTCCCCGGAGGTGGGGATCTGCTGGTCGGAGCGGACGTCCAGGCGGGAGACGTCCAGCCCGCGCTGGCGCGCCCGGCGCTCCACCACCAGGACGTTGCCCTGGTCGCCGTACGTGCTCAGCAGGTCGGGGTAGACCCAGACCAGACGCAGGCCGTTCTGGCTCGTGCTACGCATCGTCGTGTCTCCTCGTACGGGGGTCAGTTGCCGACCCGGCGGCGCAGGTCCTGGAACGCTGTGTAGTTGGCGATCACCTCGATGCGGCCGGGCGGGGAGATCCGCACCGCCTCGTCCGCGTCCGCGCAGACCCGGAAGTCGAGCCCGGCGACCTCCAGGCGCACCGCGAGGTCCAGCTTGCGGTCGCCGATCACACAGATCGGGTGCCCGGCGAGCCGGGTGTAATCCACGTCCCACAGCCAGGAGGTGTCGGTGCCGTCCGCGCCGCGCGCGTTCACCGAGAGGATCACCGGGGTGGGCGGCGGGTCGATCAGCGAGAACGTCTCCAGCCAGCCGGCCGGGTTCTTCGCCAGCAGCAGCCGCAGCTCGCGCTCCTGGAAGGTGACCACGTCATAGCGGCCGGCGACCGCCTGCACCTGGTACATCCGCTCCAGCGCGACCTGCGGGGGCACCCCGAAGGTGGCGGCGACGGCCGCCGAGGTGGCCGCGTTCGCCTTGTTCGCGCGGCCGGGCAGCTGGAGGTGGATCGGCCAGGCCGCGCCGTGCGGGTCCAGCACGTACTCGCCGTTCAGCGCCCAGCTGGGCACCGGGCGGCGGAAGCCGCACTCGCCGCAGACCCAGTCGTCGCCGGGGCGCTGGAGCACCCCGCCGCACGCCGGGCAGGACCAGGCGTCGTCCTTCCACTCCTGGCCCGCGGCGACCCACACCACATTGGGGCTGGAGGAGGCGGCCCAGACGATGAGCGGGTCGTCCGCGTTCGCGATCACCGTGGCCTTCGTACCGGCCAGGCCCTCCCGCCACTTCTCGGCGAGCATCCGGGTCTCGGCGGCCCGGTCGAGCTGGTCGCGCGAGAGGTTGAGCAGCGCGATGGCCTTGGGCTCGGTGTCGCGGGCCACCCCGGCGAGGTACTTCTCGTCGACCTCGATCACGCCGTAGCGGGCGTCGGAGCCGCCCGCCAGCGCCGAGGTGATGCCCGCGGGCATGTTGGCCCCGAGCGCGTTGGAGACCACCGGGCCCGCGGCCCGCAGCGCCTCGGCGATCAGCCGGGTCGTCGTGGTCTTGCCGTTGGTCGCCGACACCAGGATCACGTCCAGGTGGTGCGCCAGCCTGCTGAGCAGATCGGGGTCGAGGCGCAGGGCCACCTTGCCGCCGATCACCGATCCGCTGCCGCGGCCCGCGGCCTTCGACACCGCCGCCGCGGCCCTGCCCGCCGTCACGGCCAGCTTGGCACGTGGCGACAGCGGCTCTGAATTGCCTGCCATCGTCTCTCGATCCTCCTCGCATACCGGCGCCGCACCTGCCCCCCGAGGCACCGGTGGTACGCCCCCTCCGCGCCGAATCGCCAGCCGGGAGGCCACGGTCGGGGATCAGCCTATCGAGATCCGGGCGCTGTCCCGAATTCCGTCGGCCCTTCGGGGGGACCGTACGCTTGGCTGCCATGCGAAACGGCGCGATCCCGGGGAGCCGGGGGACGGTGAGGCCCCTGCGGCTGCTCGGTGATCAGGCGCTGCGCGCGCCCTGCGAGGAGGTCAGCGACTTCGACGCGGCGCTCGCCCGGCTGGTCGAGGACCTGTTCGCGACGATGTACGCGGCGGGCGGGGTCGGTCTTGCCGCCAACCAGATCGGCGTGGGGCTGCGGGTCTTCGTGTACGACTGCCCGGACGACGAGGACCGGCGTCATCTGGGGCACGTGGTCAACCCGCGGCTCGCGGAGGCCGACGGGGTGACCGTACGGGGCACCGAGGGCTGTCTGTCGCTGCCGGGCATCGAGTCGGGCACCCCGCGCTTCGACCGCGCGGTGGTGGAGGGCGTCACGGTGACCGGGGAGCCGGTGCGGGTCGAGGGCAGCGGCTTCTTCGCGCGCTGCCTCCAGCACGAATGCGACCACCTGGACGGCGGGCTCTTCCTGGACCGGCTGGGGGGCTTGCGGCGGCGCCGGGTGCTGTGGGCGGCCCGCCGCGCGCCGTGGGCGCGCGGGCGGGCGTGAACCCGGGGACCTCAGAACAGCCCGGGGGCGCCGGCGCGGTCGTCCACCAGGGCCAGCCGCCCCCACAGCAGATCGGTGAGGTGGTGCACCAACCGCTCGCGCGAGCAGGGCCGTTCCCGCAGCCACCAGTCGCCCGCGGCGTGCATCATGCCGACGATCCCATGGCCCCAGATCCGGGCCACTTCCTCGCCGCCGGGGCCGAGTTCGACCCGGTCGGCGATGACCTTGGCCAGCTCGTCGCCCATGCGGCGCAGCAGCGGGGCGGAGTGGTGGCCCACGTCGAAGCCCTGCTCCTGCTGCTGGCCCTGGTCGGCCGGGTGCATCAGGAAGCGGTACACCTGGGGCCGGGCCTCGATCGCCGCCAGATAGGTGTCCAGCGTGGCCGCCACCCGACCGCGGCGGTCGGGCGCGGGGGCGTCCAGGGCCTTGCGCAGCGAGGCGAGCAGGGCGTCGGTGTGGCGCACCGCGAGGGCCCGGTAGAGCCCTCCCTTGTCGCCGAAATGGCGGTACAGAATGGGCTTGGTGATGCCCGCCTCGGCGGCGATCGCGTTCATCGAGGCCTCGGGGCCGTCGCGCAGCACCACCCGGTCGGCGGCCTCCAGCAGCTCCTTGCGGCGCCGTGCGGCGGCCTCCTGCTGGTGGTCCTCGCGCTGGCTGGTCCCGGTCTCCATGACGTGGCCTCCCCGCCCCCTGACGTGTTCACGCGTTACATGAATGGGCACCGCGTATCTGCGCAACGTAACACCCGACCGGGGCAAGGTGATCGCGCGGCCGTGGAGTTGACATCGCCTACTGACCAGTAACAGACTGCTGTTACCTACGGTAACAGCAGGCGCGGCAGGTGGAGGGGCCATGGCGGAGTTCTCGTTCGAACTCAACGATGATCAGAAGGCAGTGCGTGAGTGGATCCACGGCTTCGCCGCGGACGTGATGCGCCCCGCCGCCGCGGAATGGGACGAGCGCGAGGAAACGCCCTGGCCGATTATCCAGGAGGCGGCCAAGATCGGCCTGTACTCCCTGGACTTCTACGCCCAGCAGTACTTCGACCCCACCGGTCTCGGCATCCCCATGACCATGGAGGAGCTGTTCTGGGGCGACGCGGGGATCGCCCTGTCCATCGTCGGCACCGGCCTGGCCGCCGTCGGCGTGCTCGCCAACGGCACCGAGGAGCAGATCGGCACCTGGATCCCGCAGATGTACGGCGACGCCGATGACGTGAAGGTCGCCGCCTTCTGCTCCTCCGAGCCCGACGCGGGCTCCGACGTCTCCGCCATGCGCACCCGGGCCGTCTACGACGAGGCCAAGGACGAGTGGGTCATCAACGGCACCAAGACCTGGGCCACCAACGGCGGCATCGCGAGCGTCCACGTCGTCGTCGCGGCCGTCGACCCCGACCTCGGCTCCAAGGGCCACGCGTCCTTCATCATTCCGCCGGACACCCCCGGCCTGTCCCAGGGCCAGAAGTTCAAGAAGCACGGCATCCGCGCCTCGCACACCGCCGAGGTGGTCCTCGACGACGTACGGGTGCCCGGCAGCTGCCTCCTCGGCGGCAAGGAGAAGCTGGACGAACGCCTCGCCCGGGCCCGCGAGCGGGCCACGGCGGGCGGTGAGCGGCTGAAGAACGCCGCGATGGCCACCTTCGAGGCGTCCCGCCCGGCCGTCGGCGCCATGGCCGTCGGCACCGCCCGCGCCGCGTACGAGGTCGCGCTCGACTACGCCAAGACCCGGCAGCAGTTCGGCCGCCCCGTCATCGACAACCAGGGCGTCGCCTTCCAGCTCGCCGACATGCGCACCCGGATCGACGCCTCGCGCCTGCTGGTGTGGCGGGCCTCCTGGATGGCCGTGAACGGCAAGCCCTTCGACTCGGCCGAGGGCTCCATGTCCAAGCTGTTCGCGAGCGAAACCGCCAAGACGGTCACCGCCCAGGCGGTCCAGATCCTCGGCGGCAACGGCTTCACCCGCGAGTACCCGGTCGAGCGCATGCACCGCGACGCCGCGATCTACACCATCTTCGAGGGCACCAGCGAGATCCAGCGCCTGGTCATCGCCCGTACGCTCTCCGGGGTCCCGATCCGCTAGCGGATCTCCCCGTAAGTCACCTCGCGCCGAAGCGGCGTTTGCGTCCCGCGAACGCCGCCAGCAGGCCGCGCAGTTCCTCCGCCGTGAAGTCCGGCCACAGCGTGTCCACGAAGAACAGCTCCGCGTAGGCCGCACGCCACAGCATGAAGTTCGAGATCCGCTGCTCCCCGGACGTCCGCACCAGCATGTCGATGTCCGGGAGGTCGCCGTGCGGCAGGTGCCGGGTGAACAGCGCCTCGTCGATCAGGCCCGGGTCCAGCGCCCCGTCCGCCGAGGCCCGCGCCAGCGAGGTCGCCGCGCGGGCGATCTCCTCCCGCCCGCCGTGGTTGAAGCAGAACGCCAGCGTCATCGCGCGGTTGCCCGCCGTCTCGGCCTCGGCCCGGCGCAGGGCGGCCAGGGTGGCGCGGGGGAGCCGGGCCTCGGAGCCGAGCCAGCGCAGCCGTACGCCGCGCTCGCCGTACGCGCGGAAGACGTCGGCCAACTGGGCGGTGAGCCGCATGAGGGCGGCCACCTCGGCGCGCGGCCGGTTCCAGTTCTCGGTGGAGAAGAAGAACAGCGACAGATGCTCGACGCCCTCCTCCAGTGCCGTGTCCACCACGCGCGGCAGCGCCAGCACCCCCGCCTCATGGCCCCGGGTGCGGGAGAGGCCGCGTGAGGAGGCCCAGCGGCCGTTGCCGTCCATGATGATGGCGAGGTGCCGGGGCATCCCCGGGGCCTCCTCCCGGGGGCCGCGGCGCTGCCGTACGACGGCGGGCGCGTCGGCGACGGACGCCCGCAGCAGCCGCTTCACCGAGGGCACCCTCCAGGCTCCGACCTCGAACACCCGCGCGTCCCTCCGCCTCGGCTTCCCCGGTGCCGTGTCTGACGACGGGGCGGGGCCGCGGGTTACCTGCCCGGTGGCCGAACCATTCGTTTGGTCGGCACCGCGGCGGCCGCGGTCATGGCTTCCGCGCGACACCCCCGTGCACGTCCGTCGTCTCGATGGGCGTCTCGGACGGCCCGGGCCGCCACAGCGGACACGAGACGATACCCGGTTCGATCAGCTCCAGCCCGTCGTAGAAGCGGCTGATCTCCTCCAGGCCCCGCAGCACGTACGGAACGGCGCCGGTGTCGTCGTAGCCCTGCTGGGCCTCCTTGAGCGCCTGGTCGGTGTCGGTGCTGTCGTAGTGCACGAAGTAGCTGCCGGAGGGCAGGGCCTCCTGTAACCGGCGGACGATCGACACCGCCTCGTCGTAGTCCTGGATGTGCCCGAGGATGCCCATCAGCATCAGGGCGACGGGCCGGTCGAAGTCCAGCGTCTTGGCCGCCATCTCCAGGATCCGCTCCGGCTCGTGCAGATCGGCGTCGATGTAGTCGGTCACGCCCTCGGGGGTGCTGGTGAGCAGCGCCTGCGCGTGCCGGAGCACCAGGGGGTCGTTGTCGACGTAGACGATCCGGGCCTCGGGCGCCATCCGCTGGGCGACCTGGTGGGTGTTGTCGTAGGTGGGCAGCCCGGTGCCGATGTCCAGGAACTGGCGGATCCCGCACTCGCCCGCCACATGGGTGACGGTGCGGATCAGGTACGCGCGCGAGGCGCGGGCCATGACCTCGATGTTCGGGGCGACCTCCCGGTACTGGTCGCCGGCGATCCGGTCGACCTCGTAGTTGTCCTTGCCGCCCATCCAGTAGTTCCAGATCCTGGCCGAGTGCGGCACGGTGGTGTCGATCTTCGACCATGCCTGCTGGGCGGGGCCGGGGGTGGACGAGCCGTTGGTCATCGGGACTTCTCCTGCCGTGCGTCATGCCTGTGAGAGGCTCCAACTTACCCACTGCGCCCGGGAGTTCAGCGATTCCCGGCGTAGCGGCGGACGGGTGAGCGAATCCGTGGCAGGCGGCGGGCGAAGGAGGCCGTCTCGAGCGTCACCGGAGTCTCGCCGGGGCCCGGTTCCGCGTCGGGTCCCGCATCGGGGTCCGTCGGCGGTTCCTCGTCGACCGTGACCACCGGGGCGTGCTGGGCGAGGGTCCGGAAGGCCTGGTCGAAGCCGGTCAGCGCGGCGTCGATCTCCGCGAGGTCCGCGGCGCCCGCGCCGCGCGCGGCCAGCCGGTCCTCCAGCACGGCCGCGGGCGCGGTGACATGGACGAACAGCCCGTCGCGCTCGGCCACCGCCTCCGCGAAGTCGAACGCCTGGATCCAGGTGACCCGGGAGTGCCCGCGCCGCAGCGGCCCGTAGACCAGCTCGCCGACCAGCCCCGCGTCCACCGCGAGCGATCCTTCGTGCTGGAGCAGCTCGCGGTAGGGGCGGACCGGGTCCAGATGCGGGAGGTCGGGGGAGGCGCGGGTGACGGCGAAGCCGTGCCGGTCCGCGAGCCGGGACAGCAGCCCGTCCCGGCGGACGCCGTCACAGCCCTCGACGATCAGTGTGCGCCGCTGTGCGAACGCATGCTGGAGCTTCATCCCGTCTTCCCGTCGTTCCGGAGCGACCCGGATTGGATGGAGGGACGACACAGCCGCCCGCCACGGCGCCTTCAGTGTGCGTGGCGGGGTGGCGGGGGCGGGAGTGCGCTGCGGGGTTGTGCGGTTGTGCGACCGTAGTGGTTTTCGAATCGTGGCCCGTCAGGGGGTGCGCCCGGCGCGCGTCCGGGAGCGGCCGGGGCGGCGGGGGCACCCCCTGGGCAGCGGGGCCTAGGCGATGAGGAAGTCGGCGTCGCCCGCCTTGGCGGCCTCCAGGAAGGAGGCGACCTCGGAGCGGGTGTAGATCAGGGCGGGACCGCCCGGGTCGGTGGACTGGCGGAGGGCCACCCGGCCGTCCTCCAGCCGCTTGGCCTCGATGCAGGTGCCTCCGTTGGACCCGCTCCAGGGCTTTTCCCAGCCCTCCGTGCCCAGGTCCGTGGCCGGCATCCCGGTGTAGACGGGGTCTGTCATCACAGCTCCTTACGCAGTTCGGCCAGGATGGTGCTGGTATCGCCGATCGGGTCCGCCTGGACGGCCATCCGGTCCAGGACCTCCAGATACGCCCCGACCTCCTTCGGCCGGTCCACGTAGACCGCGCCGGTGAGGCTCTCGGTGTAGACGACATCGGGCAGTTCGGAGAACCCGAAGCGGAAGTAGTGGAAGGGGCCGAAGGCCCCGGGGTGCGGCCCGGACGCGAAACGCATGATCTGGAGCCGGACCTTCGGCATCGACAGGGTGTCGATGATGTGGTCGATCTGGTCCCGCATCACCTCGCTGGGGCCGACGGGACGGCGCAGCACCGTCTCGTCGAGGATGGCCCACATGATCGGCGCGTCCGGCTTGGTGAGCAGGCTCTGCCGCTGGAGGCGCAGGGCGATCCGGCGCTCCAGCTCCTCCTCGGTGTCGTTGGGGAAGCCGATGCGCAGCACCGCCCGGGCGTAGTCCTCCGTCTGGAGCAGCCCGGGGACGTAGTGCGGCTCATACGCTCGGATGACGGTGGCCTCGCTCTCCAAGCTGACATACGCACTGAACCAGTCGGGCAGTACGTCCCGGAACTGATGCCACCAGCCGGGCTGGTTGGCCTCCCGGGCGAGGGCGAGGAAGCTCTCGATCTCGGGTCCCCGGACGCCGTAATTCCGCAGCAGTTCCTTGACGTACGGGATCTTGAGGCCGACTTCCGCCTTCTCCATCCGACGCACCGTCAGCGGGGTCACTTCGATGGCCTGAGCTGCCTCTTCGAAGGAAACCTGGGCCCGCTCGCGCAAGTGCCGCAATCGCTTGCCGAGGACCCTGCGTAAGACGGTGGGGGCGGCGCCGCTCGGCCGTGCCTCGCTCACGTCCCGCCTCCCTGAAGGGCTGTCATATGCCTGCACAGTGTGCCTGGACAGTGTGCCACGAGCCCGACGACACAGACAGAGCTATGCGGATCGTTCTGAAATTATCAGAACGAAGGTTGCGGTGTGAGCGACTCACCACGCATAGTGAGCGGGTGACCCATCTCACCCTCCACGGCGGGGGCTCCCAACCTCCTTTGTCCACAACGTCGTTGACACAGCCGATGAGTGCGGCGCCGCGCGGCGGGGATCCCGTACACCTCCGTGGCGCGTGCCGGGGAGGGTTACGGTGATGCCGGGCGCACAGCCGGGAAGCGGGCGCCAGGGCGCCCCGGCCAACGCGGCGTTGGCCGCGGCCCTCAAGGAATCCGGGTGCTCCTACGCCTCGTTGGCGCACCGGGTCAACGAACTGGGCCGCAGACAAGGACACGAGTCGAACTACGACAAGGCGTCCGTCACCCGCTGGTTGCAGGGCGGCCAGCCGCGCGGCAACACGCCGGAGCTGATCGCCGCCGTGCTCTCCCACCGGCTCGGCCGGCCGCTGGCGCCCGCCGAGCTCGGCTTCATCGCCGACCGTCAGCGCCCCGTCGTCGCCAGAGCGCTGGCCTACCGGGAGGACGTAGCAGAGACCTTGCACACGCTCGCCGAACTCGGCTCCACCGATATCTCCCGCCGCAGCCTGCTGGGTGCGGTGCCCTTCGTCGCCGGAGCCCTGGTGACCCCGCAGCGCGAATGGCTGCTGTGGCTGGTCGAGAACCAGGACACCCCCCGGCTCTCCTCCGCGGCCGATGGCGGCCGGGTCGAGCAGGTCCACGCGGCCATCAGCATGTTCGACGAGATGGACAACCGCTTCGGCGGCGGCCAGGTCCGCGCCAGCATCGTGCTCTATCTGTCGACCGAGGTCGTGCCCATGCTCCAGCAGCGCGGCGCGCCGCCGCACGAGCGGCGCCAGCTGTTCACCGCGGCCGCCAAGCTGGCCGCGATGGCGGGCTGGAGTTCCTACGACAACGCCGAATACGGCCTGGCCCAGCGCTATATGACCCAGGCGCTGCGGCTGTGCGCCGAGGGCGGCGACCGGGTGCTCGGCGGTCAGATCCTGGCCGGGCTGTCCCATCTGTCCACCAACCTCGGCCAGCCCGAGGCGGGGGTCGAGCTGGCCCGGGTCGGCGTCGCCACCGCCAAGCACGCGGGCAGCCCGCTCGGCCTGATGCGGCTGCACGCCATGGCCGCCCGCGGCCACGCGGCGCTCGACCAGCCCCGGGAGGCGTCCAAGTCGCTGCGCGCCGCCGAGGCCCAGCTGGAGGCGAGCCGGGGCGCCGAGCAGGAGTCGCCCTGGGTGCGCTTCCTGGACCACCACTATCTGGCGGCCGAGGCGGCCCTGTGCTTCCGGGACCTGGGGAACGCGGCGGAGGCCGAGAACTCCGCCGCCGAGTCGGTGCGCGCCAACGCCGACCGGCGCCGCCGCCAGGCCATCAGCCGCTCCGTCCTCGCCACGGCCTACCTCCAGCAGAACCGGCTGGACGAGGCCATCGGCACCGCGGGCGAGGCGCTGGACACCCTCAGCGGGGTGCACAGCGAGCGCTCGATCCAGGCGCTGCGCGACTTCCGCTCCCGGCTGCGGCCCCGGCGGGGCGAGCCCATGGTGCGGGACTTCGAGCACCGCTCGCGGGCTGTACTCGGCTCCGCGGCTTGACGATGCGCGCGGTGGGCCCCCGGAGCGGGGGACCGGGGGGCTGCCGCGTGACCGGGCGAACGGGCCCAGGGGGTGTCACCCGATCCGGGTGACACCCCCTGGGCCCGTTGACAGGGCCTCAGTAGCCGTTCGGGGTGGGGGCGTTCTGGGCCCGGTCCACGGGCAGATGCGCGCCCGAGATCCCGCTGGAGGCGTCGGACAGCAGAAACGCCACGACCCGGGCGACCTCCAGCGGTGTGACCAGCCCGCCGCACGGGACCTCGGCCGTGAACCGGGCGTACCGCTCGGGCTCCTCGGCCCGCATGCGGTCCCAGCGCTTGCCGGGGATGAGCATCGAGCCGGGCGAGACGGCGTTCACCCGGATGTGGTCCGGGCCCAGTTCGCGGGCGAGCGAGGCCGCCAGATGGATCTGGGCGGCCTTGGCCGCCCCGTACTGCGCCTGCGGCCCCGGTTTCCACCCGGAGATGGAGGCGATCACCACCACCGAGCCGCCGCCGCTCCGCCGCAGATGCGGCACCGCGGCCTTGACCAGCCGTGCCGCATGGCCGACGTTCAGCTCCCAGGTCGCGGACCAGTCCCGGGCGTCCGCCTCCTCCAGTCCGCGGCCCCGTGCGCCACCGGCACACGCCACCACGCCGTCCAGTCCGCCGAAACGTTCCGCCGCTGCCTGGACGAATGCCTCCAGCCGGTCCGGTGCGGTGAGGTCGAGGGCCTCGGTGAACACCGCCCCCGGCTCCTCCGTAGGTAACGACGCCTCAAGGGCCCCCAGATCCCCAGCCGTTCGCGCACAGGTGGCCACCCGCGCCCCCGCCGCGGCCAGCAGCCGCACGATCTGTTCGCCCAGCCCACGGGTGCCCCCGGTGACCAGCACACGCTTGCCGTCCAGGCGGAACACATCGGACGGACCGGCTCCCGGTCCCGGGGCGGATTCCCCGCCGCGGTCGCCGCTCACGCCTGCCCCGCCAGGGCCGTACAGCCCGAACCACTACGCCCGTACAACCGGACAACCCCCATGCCCTCTCGCCCACCGGTCGGTTCAACCGTTTTTCTACATGACGGTGACCGATGACGCTCCGAGCTGCCTTCGAAGGAGGAACCATGCCGGTTTCCGGCACGAACCGCGACCGCGTCGACTCCGTCCGTGGCAGCCGGTCCAGGCGGGTCGGACGGGGGGCGCGCACCAACCGCCACCGGCTCAGATGCAGCGCCGTCAGTCGCCAGCAAGCGCCTACCCGCGTAACGGAACATCAATCACCCCATGTGCCCGTATGTCATGAGAGTCCACAGACCGACGAGGACGGACACCGTGAGCCGATCCCTCCCAGGACTGCCGCAGCGGCCGGCACCGGCCGATGACGAGGACCTGGGGCGCGACCGCCCTGCCCTCGCGGTGTCCGTCAACCGCCACTGCATCCGGATCACCGGGCCCGAACCGCGCGGGGAGGGGACGATGAGTGCCCTCGTCACCCGCCGGCTCTTCCGGGCCGAATTCCCCGCCTTACCCGACCGTGCCGCAGCGGTGCGGCGCATGGTCACCGGCCATCTGAACGACTGGCGGCTCGGCGCGCTCGTGGACGGCGCCGTCCTCGCCACCAACGAACTGTTCGCCAACGCGGTCGAGCACGGCAGCTCCGGCCCCGCCGACACCGTGACCATCACCGTCTCCCTCGAACTCTCCGCCGGACACCTGGGTCATGAGCTGCGGGTCGAGGTCGCCGACGGCTCGCCCGTCATCCCCATCTTCCGCAGCGCCTCGCTGACCGAGGAGTCCGGCCGCGGCCTCGCCATCGTCGACTGCCTGGCCAGCGACTGGGGCACCGAGCCGCCGGACCCGGGCGGCGGGGGGAAGAAGGTGTGGTTCACCCTGCCGCTCGAGCGCGCCTCATGAGCCCTGTGGGCGGCACCGTGCAGACCGACGCGGCCGACTGGCTGCTGTCCGCCAGCGACGACCCCGGACGGGTGCGGCTCGAGTGGGCCAGCGGCGACGGCCTGGCCGATCTGCCGGTGGGCACCGTCTTCGACCTGGTCCGCATGGCCGACGACGTCGGTACGGCGGTGATCCAGGCCCTCCAGCGGCGCGACGCCGCGACCGGGCCCGTGATGCTGGCGACCTCCAGCCATGTGCTGACCTTCCTCGTCCCGCCCGGCTCCGCGGCCGAGTGGAAGCGCTGGCTGGCCGGGACCTCGTACGCACGCCGCCGCACGGTCGCGGCGGCCGGGGCGGGCCGGGTGCTGCGGTGCCCCCGCCCGGGGTGCGTGCGGCGCGGGCACGTCTGGCTGACCCGGCCCGGGGACGGCCTCACCGACAGCCGTACGCTGCGGGCCGCACTGGAGGAGGCGGCGGGGCGTTAGGCCCTGTCCGGCGGATCTTCGCGGGGCCGCGACGCCGCTGTGACATCAGCCGCTGCCGCGGCGGGCCGCACCTCGCTGCGTTGTCGGAGTCGTCCGAGTACGCCCAGTACGAGGACGATCCTCCGCCTTGCGATGTACGGCACCAGACGCCGCGGCCTGATCCACGAAGATCCGCCGGACAGGACCTAGTGACCTGAGTCAGAGATTCGGTGGCAGTAGGCGGCGACTTTGTCGAGGATCTCGTCGGCGGTCTTGGTCCAGGCGAAG
>NZ_RIBZ01000238.1:0-12409 GCF_003721215.1 Streptomyces botrytidirepellens | reverse complement strand
GGCCCCGGCCCGTACGCCCGACGCGCCCACCGCCCCCGAGGCGCCCGACGGCACCGACGCCCCCGCCGTCGACGTGCCCGACCTGCCGGTGCGGGAGGCGGCGCGGCACGACCCCACGGAGGCCACGCTCGCCGAGGCCGTCGTCCTGATCCGCACCGGCCGCCTGACCTCCGCGGACCTCGTCCAGGCGTATCTGGACCGGATCGAGAAGTACGACAAGACCTACCAGGCGTACGCCGAGGTGACCGGGAAGCAGGCGCTGCTCGCGGCCTACGCGGCAGACCGGGCGAACCGGTCGGGCCGCAGCGAGGACGGAAAAGCCGCACCCCTGGCCGGGGTTCCGCTGTGCGTCAAGGACAACTACTTCACCAAGGGCGTGCCCACCCGGGCCAATTCGTTCATCTTCGAAAATTTCATCCCGGTCACCGACGCCACCGCCGTCGCCCGGCTCAAGGCGGCCGGCGGCATCCTGCTCGGCAAGGGGCAGATGGGACCGCTGGCCACCACCCGTGCCACCACGCCCAACGGCATGATCACCACCGTCAACGCCTGGACGCCCGACAACCCGCTCATCGACCCCGGCGGTTCGTCCACGGGTCCGGCCTGTGCGGTCGCCGGCCGGATGGCGTCGTCCTCCATCGGCACCCAGACCGGCGGCTCCATCGTCAACCCGGCCAACCGGCAGAACCTCACCGGGCTGAAGCCCACGATGGGCCGGGTCTCCCTGAACGGCGTCATCCCGCTGTCGTACACCCGGGACCACTGCGGTCCGATCGCCCGCGACGCGATGGACGCGGCGATCATGCTGACCGTCATGGCCGGGCCGGACGCCGAGGATCCGCGGACCCGGGGTCTGCCGAGGCTGCCCAACCTGGTGCGCGCGGCCACCCCCGTGGTCTCGTCCAAGGGGAAGGTACGGCTCCGCCGGCCCACCCGGATCGGTGTGCCGCCGGGGTTCACCGACGGCATCGCCCGGCGCTCGGCGCTCCTGGACACCCTGGCGGACCTGCCCGGCGTCACCCTCGTGGAGATCCGTTACCCCACGGACTGGTCGCTGCTGACCGGTGGCGCGTTCAACGCCGCACGCCTGAGCGAGCGGACCGAGCCGTTCCGGCACTGGCTGCGCGAGGATCTCACGAAGTTCGGCGTCTCGGTGCTGAGCTGGCTCCAGGGGCTGATGCTCTCCGGAGACGAGTGGATCACCGCGCAGCGCGCCAAGCACCACTTGCTGCGCGCGGTGCTCGACGGTCCGTTCGACCACTGCGACGTGCTGCTCCAGACCAGCCCGGTACCGTTCGACATCCTGGGCCTTCCGGAGATCGGCTTCCCCATCGGCTTCACGGCCGGCCTGCCGACCGGCGCGATCCTCGGCGGCGCCCCGTACGAGGAGGACCGCCTGCTGGAGGTGGTCGCCGCCTATCAGGCGGTCACCGACTGGCATCGGCGGCGTCCGGCGGATCCGGTCCTGGAGCCCGCCAAGCGCGTCGTCCGGCCGCTGCTGGACGCAGTGGAGGCCGCGGCCGCCAGTGCATAGCCGTTGGCCGCGGCGGCCAGCGCGTAGCCGTTGCCTCCGGAGCCGGGTCCGGACACTGGTACTCTGTGTGCTGGCCGTTTGCGTACGCGCCCCCGGAGCCTTCCCCGAAGGTCCTGGAGACAGCGCCCAGCGGACCCCGCCTTCCGAGTCACGGAAGATCCCCTGAGACAAAGACCAGGGGCACTCGGCGGCTGAAACAGAGAACCAAGGAGTACGTGTGTCGCTCGACGCCGCTACGAAGAAGCAGATCATGACCGAGTTCGCCACGAAGGAAGGCGACACCGGCTCCCCGGAGGTCCAGGTCGCGCTGCTTTCGCGCCGCATCTCCGACCTGACCGAGCACCTCAAGACCCACAAGCACGACCACCACTCCCGCCGTGGTCTGCTGCTGCTGGTCGGCCAGCGCCGCCGGCTGCTCCAGTACCTGGCGAAGAAGGACATCACGCGCTTCCGTGCGCTGGTCGAGCGCCTCGGCATCCGTCGCGGTGCGGCGGGCGCCAAGTAAGTCGTCGTGGAGGGAGCGGTTCCCGCGTCAGGGGGCCGCTCCCTTTGCCGTACGCGGCTCCTTGCGGCCGTACGCGGCTCATAGCGCCGCGCCCTACGGCCCCGTGCGGAGCGTATTTTGTCCGCTACGTCCCGTACGCGCCAGACCACACACCCATCGTGATGATGGCCGAAGCTTTGTAGTCTGGTCCCAACAACGCCATAACGCACGAGGAGGAGCGCCTCATTCCCGCCGCCCCGGCGCCATAGGAGCCGGTCCTCGGTAGTGGCTCCCGGAACTGGCAATTCCGGTGGCTTCGATCGAAGACCGGCCCGGCCGCCGGACAGCAAGGCCCGGAGGCGCTGCTCCACCACCGTCCACCGTCATACGGACGGGGACGCAGAAGAGGAGATTTCCCTGGTGGAGAACGAGACCCACTACGCCGAGGCCGTCATCGACAACGGCACCTTCGGCACCCGCACCATCCGTTTCGAGACGGGCCGCCTGGCCCGTCAGGCCGCCGGCTCGGCCGTGGCCTACCTGGACGACGACACCATGGTGCTGTCGGCCACCACTGCTTCGAAGAACCCCAAGGACCAGCTCGACTTCTTCCCGCTGACGGTCGACGTCGAGGAGCGCATGTACGCCGCCGGGCGCATCCCCGGCTCGTTCTTCCGTCGTGAGGGCCGCCCGTCCGAGGACGCGATCCTCACCTGCCGCCTGATCGACCGCCCGCTGCGCCCGTCCTTCAAGAAGGGCCTGCGGAACGAGATCCAGATCGTCGAGACGATCATGGCGCTCAACCCCGACCACCTCTACGACGTGGTCGCGATCAACGCCGCCTCCTGCTCCACCCAGCTCGCGGGCCTGCCCTTCTCCGGCCCCATCGGTGGTACCCGGGTCGCCCTGATCAAGGGCCAGTGGGTGGCCTTCCCGACCCACAGCGAGCTGGAGGACGCCGTCTTCGACATGGTCGTCGCCGGCCGGGTCCTGGAAGACGGCGACGTCGCGATCATGATGGTCGAGGCCGAGGCCACCCAGAAGACCATCCAGCTGGTCAAGGACGGTGCCGAGGCGCCGACCGAGGAGATCGTCGCGGCCGGCCTCGAGGCCGCCAAGCCGTACATCAAGGTGCTGTGCAAGGCCCAGTCGGACCTCGCCGCCAAGGCCGCCAAGCCCACCGGTGAGTTCCCGGTCTTCCTGGACTACCAGGACGACGTCCTGGAGGCGCTGACCGCCGCCGTCCGCGACGAGCTGTCCCAGGCGCTCACCATCGCGGGCAAGCAGGAGCGCGAGGCCGAGCTGGACCGCGTCAAGGGTCTGGCCGCCGAGAAGCTGCTGCCGCAGTTCGAGGGACGCGAGAAGGAGATCTCCGCCGCGTACCGCTCGCTGACGAAGTCCCTGGTGCGCGAGCGCGTCATCAAGGAGAAGAAGCGCATCGACGGCCGCGGCGTCACGGACATCCGTACGCTCGCCGCCGAGGTCGAGGCGATCCCGCGGGTCCACGGCTCGGCGCTGTTCGAGCGCGGCGAGACCCAGATCCTGGGCGTCACCACGCTGAACATGCTCCGCATGGAGCAGCAGCTCGACACGCTCTCGCCCGAGACGCGCCGTCGCTACATGCACAACTACAACTTCCCGCCGTACTCCACCGGTGAGACCGGCCGCGTCGGCTCCCCGAAGCGCCGCGAGATCGGCCACGGCGCGCTGGCCGAGCGGGCGCTGCTGCCGGTGCTGCCGACGCGCGAGGAGTTCCCGTACGCCATCCGCCAGGTGTCCGAGGCGCTCGGCTCCAACGGCTCGACCTCCATGGGCTCGGTCTGCGCCTCCACGATGTCGCTGCTGAACGCCGGTGTGCCGCTGAAGGCCCCGGTCGCGGGCATCGCGATGGGCCTGATCTCCCAGGAGATCGACGGCGAGACCCACTACGTCACCCTCACCGACATCCTCGGTGCGGAGGACGCGTTCGGTGACATGGACTTCAAGGTCGCCGGCACCAAGCAGTTCGTGACCGCCCTCCAGCTGGACACCAAGCTGGACGGCATCCCGGCCTCCGTCCTGGCCGCGGCCCTCAAGCAGGCCCGCGACGCCCGGCTGCACATCCTCGACGTGATGATGGAGGCCATCGACACGCCGGACGAGATGTCCCCGAACGCCCCGCGGATCATCACCGTCAAGATCCCGGTGGACAAGATCGGTGAGGTCATCGGCCCCAAGGGCAAGATGATCAACCAGATCCAGGAGGACACCGGCGCCGAGATCACCATCGAGGACGACGGCACGATCTACATCGGTGCCGCCGACGGCCCGGCCGCCGAGGCCGCCCGCGCGACCATCAACGGCATCGCCAACCCGACGATGCCCGAGGTCGGCGAGCGCTACCTGGGCACGGTCGTGAAGACCACCACCTTCGGTGCCTTCGTGTCCCTGCTCCCGGGCAAGGACGGCCTGCTGCACATCTCGCAGATCCGCAAGCTCGCCGGTGGCAAGCGCGTGGAGAACGTCGAGGACGTGCTCGCGGTCGGCTCCAAGGTGCAGGTCGAGATCGCCGAGATCGACCAGCGCGGCAAGCTCTCGCTGCACCCGGTCATCGAGGGTGAAGACGACAAGAACGACAAGGACGACGAGGCGAAGGACGAAGCCGCCAAGTGACGTCCCGCGACGACGTGACGACGGCCCGCACCTCTTCGGAGGGGCGGGCCGTCGCCCGTACCCAAACGCTTCTCGCGGGGGAGAACGGCATCGGGACGGTCCGCAGGACCACCCTCCCGAGCGGTCTGCGCATCCTCACCGAGACCCTGCCGTCCGTGCGCTCGGCCACCTTCGGCATCTGGGCGCACGTGGGCTCCCGCGACGAGACCCCCACGCTGAACGGCGCCACCCACTACCTGGAGCACCTGCTCTTCAAGGGCACCCGGCGGCGCAGCGCGCTGGACATCTCCGCCGCGATCGACGCCGTCGGCGGCGAGATGAACGCGTTCACCGCCAAGGAGTACACCTGCTACTACGCGCGGGTGCTCGACACCGATCTGCCGCTGGCCATCGACGTCGTCTGCGACATGCTGACCGGCTCGGTGATCGACGCGGCGGACGTGGACGCCGAGCGCGGCGTCGTCCTCGAAGAGATCGCGATGACCGAGGACGACCCGGGCGACTGCGTCCACGACCTGTTCGCGCACACCATGCTCGGCGACACCCCGCTCGGCCGCCCGGTCCTGGGCACCGTCGACACCGTCAACGGGCTCGGCCGCGACCAGATCGCCCGCTTCTACAAGAAGCACTACGACCCGACCCACCTGGTCGTCGCCGCCGCGGGCAACGTCGACCACGACACGGTCGTCCGGCAGGTCAGCGACGCGTTCGAGCAGGCGGGCGCCCTCACCCGCGGCGACGCGGAGCCCATCGCCCCGCGCTCCGGTTCCCGGGCGATCCGCACCGCGGGCCGGGTCGAGCTGCTGAACCGCAAGACCGAGCAGGCGCACGTCATCCTCGGCATGCCCGGCATCCCGCGCACCGACGACCGGCGCTGGGCGCTCGGCGTGCTCAACACGGCGCTCGGCGGCGGCATGAGCTCCCGCCTCTTCCAGGAGGTCCGGGAGAAGCGCGGCCTCGCCTACAGCGTCTACTCCTACAACTCCGGCTTCGCCGACTGCGGCCTCTTCGGCGTCTACGCCGGCTGCCGTCCGAGCCAGGTGCACGACGTCCTCAAGATCTGCCGCGACGAGCTGGACCAGGTCGCCCGCGACGGCCTCACCGACGAGGAGCTGCGCCGCGCCGTCGGCCAGCTCTCGGGTTCCACGGTGCTCGGCCTGGAGGACACCGGCGCGCTGATGAACCGCATCGGCAAGAGCGAGCTGTGCTGGGCCGACCAGATGTCGGTGGACGACATGCTGGCCCGGATCCAGTCGGTCACCCCGGACGAGGTGCGCGAGGTGGCCCGCGATGTACTGGGGCAGCGTCCTTCGTTGTCGGTCATCGGCCCGCTGAAGGACAAGCAGGCGGCCCGGCTGGACGAGGCCGTCGCCTAGCCGGAGAGATTCCAGGGAAGAGGAACGATGAGCAAGCTGCGCGTGGCCGTCCTCGGCGCCAAGGGCCGGATCGGCTCCGAGGCCGTACGAGCCGTCGAGGCCGCGGAGGACATGGAGCTGGTCGCCGCGCTGGGCCGGGGCGACAAGCTGGAGACCATGGTCGAGGCGGGCGCCGAGGTCGCCGTCGAGCTGACCGACCCGGGCTCGGTGATGGGCAACCTCGACTTCTGCGTACGCCACGGCATCCACGGCGTCGTCGGCACCACCGGCTGGACCGACGAGCGCCTCGCGCAGCTGCGCGGCTGGCTCGACGGCTCGCCCCGCACCGGCGTGCTCATCGCCCCGAACTTCTCCATCGGCGCCGTGCTGACCATGCGGTTCGCCCGCCAGGCCGCGCGCTTCTTCGAGTCGGTCGAGGTCATCGAGCTGCACCACCCCAACAAGGTGGACGCCCCCTCGGGCACCGCGGCCCGCACCGCCCAGCTCATCGCCGAGGCCCGCCGCGAGGCCGGCTGCGCCCCGCAGCCGGACGCGACGGCCACGGCGCTGGACGGCGCGCGGGGCGCCTCGGTGGACGAGGTGCCGGTGCACTCGGTACGGCTACGCGGGCTCCTCGCCCACCAGGAGGTCCTGCTCGGCGGTGAGGGCGAGACCCTCACCATCCGCCATGACTCGATCCACCACAGCAGCTTCATGCCGGGCATCCTGCTCGGCGCGCGGCGCGTGGTCACCACCCCCGGCCTGACCTTCGGCCTGGAACACTTCCTCGATCTGGACTGAGGGCACACCGGTGCGCGCAAAGATCACGTATTTCGTTCTCGCGGCCGTCCTGGTCGTCTACTTCGTACTGGTCGGCGACCGCGGGGTGCTGCTCATCCAGCAGGGCACCCCGGTGACCATCGCCTACGGCGCGGCCGTCCTGGTGCTGCCGCTCATCGGCGGCTGGTTCCTGTGGCAGACCACCCAGTTCGCGCGCAACGCCGACCGGCTCGCGCGCGAACTGGACGCCGAGGGCGGGCTTCCGGTGGACGAGCTGGTACGGACGCCCAGTGGTCGCATCGACCGGGACTCGGCGGACGCGGTCTTCGCGAAGCGGCGGGCCGAGACGGAGGCCTCGCCGGAGGACTGGCGCTCCTGGTTCCGGCTCGCCATCGCGTACCACGACGCCCGCGACACCGCCCGCGCCCGCAAGGCGATGCAGCGCGCCATCGCCCTCCACGACGGCAAGCCGGTCCGGGCCGGAAACGCTCCCTAGCGCCCGTGCCGGGCCGCCCACCCGTCGAGGGCGTCGGCGGCCGCGCGGAAGGCCTCGGGGCGCCCGAGGAAATCGGTGTCGTGGCTGGTGATCAGGGTCAGCGGGGTGCCGCCCGACGTCCGCTCGGCGAGCACCACCTGACCCTGCACGGTGCGCGGCAGCCCCAGCCAGCGAACCGGCTGCTGGACCGTGCGTATCGCCGCGACGTCCTGCCAGGCGACCGTGGTGGACGTGATCAGCCCGGTCCGCCGCAGCTCCCGCGTGCTCACCCGGACGCCCGCCCCCACCATCCGCACCGCGAAAGCGATCACCAGCGCCGCCGCGGCGACGCACACCCCCGCGGCGGAGCCGGAGCCCGCCAGGACGATGATCAGCGCCGAGAAGAGGAGATACGAGGCGAGCAGCAGGAGCACCGCCGCCCCGCCGACCCTCCAGGGACCCGGCCGGTACGGGCGGCGCCGGCGCTCCGGGTCCTCGTAGGCGACATCGGCGTACGTGACGTCGGTACGCGAGAGCGGGGCCGCTTCGGGCCCCGCTCGGTCGTCGTCATGTGCGCGGTCTGCTGTCAGGAAGGGCAGTGGCACGGGATGTCCTCACTCACACACACGTCCAGATGGTCTGTGCTGAGTGAGGCTATCTCAGTGCAGCTCAGCGCCCGTTCGATGCCTCCTGCACCTGCTGGGCAGGGTGCGATTGGCTGTCGAGTGCGGGCATCCCGAACATCAGAGCGCCGACGAACCCGGCGACGATCGTCAGCCCCATCAGCGTCCGGCCGGTTATCTCGGTCCGGGACGCCCGGGGACGGGGCGGAGGGGTGACATTACTGCGGAAACGGTCGGCTTCGGCGACGAAGGCGAACGGTACGGGCTCTCGCCGGCGGAACATGAGCGGGCTCTCCTTGGAACCTCGAGCGCGGGCACTTCAGTGTGTAGGACGTGTGAACGGCCGTCCTGGTGCCCTGTTTCAAGAACTTCAGTCAAAATTTTCTGCGGGGATCCGGCGGTGCGGATCCGGCGGTGCGGATCCGGCGGTGCGGATCCGGCGGTGCGGATCCGGCGGTGCGGGTCTGTCGGTGGTGGCCCGTAAGCTGGGCCCGCCCCGAGCGATGCGATATGGAAGGACCCGTCGGTGAGCGAGACCCCCGCCGAGACCCCGGCCGCGAACCCGGCCGAGACCGAGAAGGCCAGTTTCCGCAGCGATGTGACCGTCGAGCTGGTGAAGCACAGCGCCGCCGACTCCGACGTCCTGTGGGCCGCGAGGGTGTCCACCGCGGGTGAGCAGTCCCTCGACGAGCTGAGCAAGGACCCGGAGCGCTCCAAGGGTCTGATCAATTTCCTGATGCGCGACCGGCACGGCAGCCCGTTCGAGCACAACTCGATGACCTTCTTCATCAGCGCCCCGATCTTCGTCTTCCGCGAGTTCATGCGGCACCGCGTGGGCTGGTCGTACAACGAGGAGTCCGGTCGCTACCGCCGCCTGGAGCCGGTCTTCTACGTGCCCGGCGAGGACCGCAAGCTGGTCCAGCAGGGCCGCCCCGGCAAGTACGAGTTCGTCGACGGCACCCCCGAGCAGCACGCGCTGACCGGCCGCGCGATGGAGGACGCATACCGGCACGCGTACGAGGCGTACCAGGAGATGCTGGCCGCCGGGGTCGCCCGCGAGGTGGCCCGCGCGGTGCTCCCGGTCGGTCTGTACTCCTCGATGTACGCGACGTGCAACGCGCGCTCGCTGATGCACTTCCTGGGTCTGCGCACCCAGCACGAGCAGGCCGCCGTGCCGTCCTTCCCCCAGCGGGAGATCGAGATGGTGGGGGAGAAGATGGAGGAGGCGTGGGCCGGGCTGATGCCGCTCACGCACGCCGCCTTCAACGCCAATGGCCGGGTGGCTCCGTAGCGCGAGCGAAGTGTCCGTATTGCGGCGTTTCGAGAAGTTCATCTAGGCTGAACAAAGGGGCCCGGCACTGCTTGAACCCCCGAGCAGGCAGTGCCGGGTCCTCTCTGATGACGCTGTTCCGGCGCCCCGAGGGAGCGCCGCGGGGCGCGCTACGAGTAGCGTGGTGCCCATGGCACCGACATCCACATCGCAGACCCCTTTCGGGCGGGTGCTGACCGCCATGGTCACGCCATTCACCGCTGACGGAGCGCTCGACCTCGACGGCGCCCAGCGGCTCGCCACTCATCTGGTGGACGCCGGCAATGACGGCCTGATCGTCAACGGCACCACCGGCGAGTCCCCGACCACCAGCGATGCGGAGAAAGCCGAGCTCGTACGAGCCGTGGTGGAGGCGGTCGGCGACCGCGCCCACGTCGTAGCCGGAGCCGGCACCAATGACACCGGGCACAGCGTCGAGCTCGCCCGCGCGGCGGAGCAGGCGGGTGCCCATGGCCTGCTCGCGGTCACCCCGTACTACAGCAAGCCGCCGCAGGAAGGCATCCTCCGGCACTTCACCGCCATCGCGAACGCCACCGGCCTGCCGGTCATGCTCTACGACATCCCCGGCCGCAGTGGTGTCCCGATCANCATGCTCTACGACATCCCCGGCCGCAGTGGTGTCCCGATCAGCACCGAGACCATGGTCCGGCTCGCCGAGCACCCGCGCATCGTCGCCAACAAGGACGCCAAGGGCGACCTCGGGCGTGCCAGCTGGGCCATCGCCCGCAGCCGCCTCGCCTGGTACTCCGGCGACGACATGCTGAACCTGCCGCTGCTGTCGGTCGGCGCCGTGGGCTTCGTCTCCGTGGTGGGCCACCTCGTCACCCCCGAACTGCGCGCGATGCTCGAAGCGCACCTCCAGGGCGACGTCGCGAAGGCAACGGAGATCCACCAGCAGCTGCTCCCGGTCTTCACCGGGATGTTCCGCACCCAGGGCGTCATCACGTCGAAGGCCGCGCTCGCCCTCCAGGGCCTGCCCGCGGGGCCGCTGCGCCTGCCGCTCGTGGAGCTGACTCCCGAGGAAACGGAACAGCTCAAGCGCGATCTTGCCGCTGGCGGGGTACAGCTCTAGTCAAAGACGCGATCGTCGCACCTTCATACTTCACAACTGCATACAGACACATCAGCAAGTGCACGAATGTCACGCGCGCCATGTGCCCCAGGGGGCATGTGGCGCGCGTGGTGAGGAGAGTCTTTTGAGTCATCCGCATCCTGAGCTCGGCCCGCCGCCGAAGCTCCCGGAGGGTGGCCTGCGCGTCACCCCGCTCGGGGGCCTCGGCGAGATCGGCCGCAACATGACGGTCTTCGAGTACGGTGGCCGGCTGCTGATCGTCGACTGCGGGGTGCTCTTCCCCGAGGAGGAGCAGCCCGGAGTCGACTTGATCCTGCCGGACTTCACGTCCATCCGGGACCGTCTCGACGACATCGACGGCATCGTGCTCACGCACGGCCACGAGGACCACATCGGCGGCGTGCCGTTCCTGCTCCGCGAGAAGCCGGACATCCCGCTGATCGGCTCCAAGCTCACCCTCGCCCTGATCGAGGCGAAGCTCCAGGAGCACCGGATCCGCCCGTACACGCTGGAGGTGGAGGAGGGGAACCTCGAGCGGATCGGGCCCTTCGAGTGTGAGTTCGTGGCGGTCAACCACTCCATCCCGGACGCCCTCGCGGTCGCCATCCGCACCCCGGCCGGCCTGGCCGTGCACACCGGCGACTTCAAGATGGACCAGCTGCCGCTGGACGGCCGTCTCACCGACCTGCCCGCCTTCGCCAAGCTCGGCGAGGAGGGCATCGACCTGCTCCTGGTGGACTCCACCAACTCCGAGGTCCCCGGTTTCGTCCCGCCGGAACGCGACATCTCCAACGTGCTGGGCCAGGTCTTCGCGAGCGCCCAGAAGCGCATCATCGTCGCGAGCTTCGCCAGCCATGTGCACCGCATCCAGCAGATCCTCGACGCGGCCCATGAGTACGGGCGCCGGGTGGCCTTCGTCGGCCGGTCAATGGTCCGCAACATGGGGATCGCCCGTGACCTGGGCTATCTACGGGTCCCGGCGGGCCTCGTGGTGGACGTGAAGACCCTGGACGACCTCCCGGACGACGAGGTGGTGCTCGTCTGCACCGGCTCCCAGGGCGAGCCGATGGCCGCGTTGTCCCGGATGGCCAACCGCGATCACCAGATCCGCATCGTCCCGGGCGACACGGTGATCCTGGCGTCGTCGCTCATCCCGGGCAACGAGAACGCGGTCTACCGCGTCATCAACGGGCTCACGCGCTGGGGCGCGAACGTCGTCCACAAGGGCAACGCCAAGGTGCACGTCTCCGGCCATGCCTCGGCCGGTGAGCTGCTGTACTTCTACAACATCTGCAAGCCCAAGAACCTGATGCCGGTCCACGGCGAATGGCGCCATCTGCGCGCCAACGCCGAGTTGGGCGCCCTGACCGGGGTTCCGAAGAACCGCTGTGTCATCGCCGAGGACGGAGTGGTGGTCGACCTGGTCGACGGCATCGCGAAGATCACCGGCAAGGTGCAGGCGGGTTATGTGTACGTGGACGGCCTCTCGGTCGGCGACGTCACCGAGACCTCGCTCAAGGACCGCCGGATCCTGGGCGAGGAGGGGATCATCTCGGTCTTCGTGGTCGTGGACAGCACGACCGGCAAGATCGTGGGTGGTCCGCACATCCAGGCGAGAGGCTCCGGCATCGAGGACGGGGCCTTCTCCGCGGTCATCCCGAAGATCGAGGACTCCCTGGCCAAGGCGGCTTCCGACGGCGTCGCGGACACGCACCAGATCCAGCAGCTCGTGCGCCGCGCCGTGGGCAAGTGGGTGTCCGACAGCTACCGCCGGCGCCCGATGATCCTCCCCGTGGTGGTCGAGGTCTGACACGGCCTCAGCTCCAGCAGGTGCTGAACCCCGGGCGGGGCTCCTCGATTTGCATCGAGGAGCCCCGCTCCAGTACGTTTACGGCTCCGCCAGAGGGGGAACCCGGAGCACTCAGACCGCTTCGGAGGAGCCCGAAGGTGGGGGTGGAAATCCGGCTCAGAGAATTCTGATAAAGTCGGAGACACCGAAAGGGAAGGCCCTCCAACGGCCACCGGAAACGGAATTCGGACCGGAAACGGAACGGAAAACGGATCTGGTAAGGTTGGAAACACGAAAGGCCGGAAAGCCGAAAGG
>NZ_RIBZ01000234.1:0-27147 GCF_003721215.1 Streptomyces botrytidirepellens | reverse complement strand
AAGCTGCAGCAGATCGTGCGCCGGGGCAGCACGAGTTCGGTGCGCTACCGGCGGGCGATGATGCTGCTGGCCTCCGCTGGAGGAAACCGGGTGCCGGTGATCGCCCAGCTGGTGCAGGCCGACGAGGACACCGTCCGGGATGTGATCCACGCGTTCAACGAGAAGGGCCTGGCCTGCCTGGACCCTCGGTGGGCGGGAGGCCGTCCCCGCCAACTCAAGTCTGACGAAGAGGACTTCGTCGCCCAGACGGCCACCACCCGCCCGGTCAAGCTCGGCCAGCCTTTCACTCGCTGGTCACTGCGCAAGCTCGTCGCCTACCTGCGCAAAGTCCACGGCCGGGTGATTCGCATCGGCCGTGAGGCGTTACGGTGCCTGCTCGCCCGCCGCGGCGTCACCTTCCAGCGCACCAAGACCTGGAAGGAGTCCCCGGACCCCGAACGGGAGACGAAGCTGGACCGTATCGAGCACGTCCTGGACCGCTTCCCGGACCGGGTATTCGCCTTCGATGAGTTCGGCCCACTCGGGATCCGGCCCATCGGCGGCAGCTGCTGGGCCGAACAGACCCGGCCCGACCGGCTGCCGGCCACCTACCATCGCACCCACGGCGTCCGGTACTTCCATGGCTGCTACTCGGTGGGCGACGACCGTCTGTGGGGCGTGAACCGCCGCAAGAAGGGTGCCGGGAACACGCTGGCCGCGCTGAAATCGATCCGCGCCGCCCGGCCCGACGGCGCACCGATCTACGTGATCCTGGACAACCTGTCCGCCCACAAGGGCGCCGACAGCCGCCGCTGGGCAAAGAAGCACAAGGTCGAGCTGTGCTTCACCCCGACCTACGCCTCCTGGGCGAACCCGATCGAGGCGCACTTCGGACCACTGCGGCAGTTCACCATCGCCAACTCCCACCACCCCAACCACACCGTCCAGACCAGGGCCCTGCACCTGCACTCCTACCTCCGCTGGCGCAACGCCAATGCCCGCCACCGCGACCTCCTGGCCGCCGAACGCAAGGAACGCGCCCGCATCCGCAGCGAGAAAGGCATCCGATGGGGCGGACGCCCCCTCACAACCGCAGCCTGATCCAACCCGGCGAACCTACGCGGTCACAGCACTAGATCGCTGCCGTTGCGGCTCCGTAGGGCGACACGGCCGTCGGCCCACCGGCCGGCCAGGGCGCGGTAACCGTCCCACTTCTGTTATGCGCTGTTGAGCTGTCCACGGACTATCGTCCAGCGTCATGTCGATCACCGGTTGGCGAGCACGGGAGTTCAGCTCCCTGTTCGCCGATCTCGGTGAGGGGTTGGATGATCTGGGGGTGCCCGAGGGGCAGCCGTTCCTGATCAGTCCCGCGGGCGGGTACGACGTGGCGCTGAACCGGTATTTCTCGGTGTGGCTGGCGTCTTCGCCGTGGAACACCCAGGCCGCCCATGCCCGGGACCTGCGCACGTACTTCGACTTCCTGTGGTTCGCGCGAGGCAGGCGGGACTGGCGTGATGCGCCCATGGACGACCGGGCGGCGTTCGAGTGGTGGGGCGGTCACCTACGACTGCCATGTCTGCCGGCAGCCCTACGAGCGCCCCGACCTGGCCGCCTGCGCCACGCACGACGCGGTAGGACGGCATCGCGTCGAAGGCGCCCTTGAACTGCTGAATCGACCCACAAAGCCCTGACCGCACCACACGGGCCTCGACCCGGAATCCTGGGGACAGGGACTGTGCGACGGGGACTCGACGCCACGTAGGCAGGCAATCTCCGGAATCCCAGCAGCACGCGGTGGCGGTAGCCCTCCGGCCGGCCGCCCCAGCCGTCCAGTCATGCCGGTATGGGCAGCAACGGCCGGATGACCCGCCATTTGGGGATTCGGGCCATGGCGCAGCCGAGGACTGCCCGGATGGTCGCCTGGGCCTGAGGCTGGGGCCGCGCTTCAGCGAGGCAGCAGGACGTCGACCTGCCTGCGGATGTCCTGCACGATCTCCTCGACGCTCAAGGCGATGTTCACGCCTGCCGCCATGCTGAGGAACATCACGGCGGACACGATGTGTGCCAGCGTCGCGGCGTCGCCCTCTGCGACCCGTTCGTCTCGGCGCAGCACGGCGGCGACGGCCTCCTCGGTCTGCGCGACGATGGCGAGTGCTGCGCCGTGCCGGGGCTCCTCTGGGTCGCCGAAGACCATCTCTCGCAGGTAGGTGCGTCCGTTGTCGATCTGGATGCGGTTGCACTCGACGATCGGCCGGACGATCGCCAGCACCGCGTCCAGCACGCCTGGGATGGCCTCGGCGTCCGCCCGGCCCTGCTCAAGTGCTTCGACGTACTTGGCGTTCTGGACAAGGAGGAGGAGTTCGCCCTTGGTCTTGGCATAAAGGAACAGGGTCCCGGTGCCGATGTCGGCCTTGTCAGCGATCTGCTGGGTCGTGACCTCATCGACGCCGTGTTCGGCGAACAGTTCACTGGCGGCAGCGACAATGCGGTCGAGTTTCTCCTGCTTGTTCCGCTCGCGCCGTCCGACCGACTGGGAGGCGACAGACATGGGTGGTGTCCTCGTGCGTTCTGTGTCGCTGTGTGTTCCGTGTCGCCCGTCGCGGTTGCGGCGGGTCAGCTGCTGCCGATGACGGCCTTGCCGCGGATGCCACCCTGGGACAGGGACTGCAGCGCCTGCGGGGTCTGGTCGAAGCCGACCACCTTTCCCACGACCGGACGCACCACGCCCTGGTCGATGAGAGTGGTGATCTGGCGGAGCTGGTCGCCGCTGGCGCGCATGAACAGGAACTCGTACGTCACGCCGAGCTTCTTCGCCTGCCTGCGGATCTTGCCGCTCAGGCCCGCGACCGCCAGGCGCAGCAGCGGGTTCAGGCCGGCCTCGCGGGCGAACGCGGGGTCCGGGGGACCGGCGATCCCGATGGCTTTGCCGCCGGGCTTGAGCACCCGCAGGGACTTCTCGAGAGTCTCCCCACCGAGGCTGTCCAGCACCAGGTCGTAGCCGGTCAAGAGCTGCTCGAAGTCCTGGGTGCGGTAATCGATCACCGTGTCCGCGCCGAGCGCGCGCACGAAGTCCGCGTTGGAACCGCTGGCGGTCGTGGCGACGCTCGCACCGAGGTGCGCGGCGAGCTGGATCGCGATCGAACCGACCCCGCCGGCGCCGGCGTGGATGAGAACCTTCTGCCCGGTCCGCACCTTCCCGCGCTCCACCAGCGCCTGCCACGCCGTGAGCGCCGCCAGCGGCAGTGAGCCGGCCTCTTCCATGCTGATCGATGCGGGCTTGAGTGCCAGGTCGCCCTCCGCTACGGCGATGCGCTCGGCGAAGGTGCCGATGCGGTCCTGGTGGGGCCGGGCGTAGACCTCGTCTCCGGGCTTGAAGCCGCGAACCGCTGTTCCGACGCTGATGACGGTGCCCGCGACGTCGTTGCCCAGGATCAGCGGCAGCTTGTAGGGCAGGATCTGCTTGAACTCACCGGCGCGGATCTTCTCATCCAGCGGGTTCAGTCCGGCGGCCTCCACCCGGACGAGCACGTCGTGCTCCCCCACGGTGGGTTCGGGGACGTCCGCCTCCTGCAGCGGCTCCTTGTACTTGGTGACGACGAACGCTCGCATGGGGCGCCACTCCTTGTCTTCATCCTGTTTATCCAGGTGTGAGGCCAGATCAGCCAATTCGGCGTGACATGGGGCCTCGCCCCACTCCATCAATCCGATTGCACTCAACTATGAGTCTGCTCAGGATTATTGTCAAGCGAGGTCCCATGGGACGCGGCCACATGCCGATCGGGCGCCGCGAGCGGGCCAAACAGGCCAAGCGCGAGCGCATCATGACCGCAGCCCGCGAACTGTTCGCCGAACACGGCGTCAGCGGGGTCACGACACAGCAGATCGCCCACCGGGCCGACGTTGCGAACGGCACTCTTTACCTGTACGCGTCCACGAAGGCCGAGTTGCTGATCATGGTGCAGAACGAGAAGTTCGCCGCCGCCATCGACGTCGGCCTCGCCGCCGCGAACGCCGCCGTCGGACAGGGCGTACTGGAGCCGGTCATCGCTCTCATCCGTCCCGTGGTGGAGTGCCTGAGGGAACACACCGAGAACGGGCCGCACATACCTGCACGAACTCGTCTTCGGCGACCCGGCCGAGCCCTACCGGCAAGCGGGTCTAACCCTTGCAGGCCGCCTCGAGGTCGGCATCACCGGCCTGCTCACCCGCGACGAGTACATCGATGCCGCTTACGCGGCAACGCTGGCGCGGGTGATCACCGCGATCATCCACATCAGCACCACCGCCACCCTGTACCTGCACCGCAGCGACGAAGCCGTCCTCGCCGACATCCGCGACCAGATCCACGCCACTCCGGCACCCCACCACCGCGCGGCATGACCACTCGCTCCACGAGCCAACCATCGAACACCCTGGAAAGGGGGCACGTCATGAGCGCGCTCTACGACGTCGTCGCCCTTGGTGCCGGCTCGAGCGGGTACGTCGCCGCGATCCGCGCCGCGCAACTCGGCAAGAACATCCAGTCCGGCAGTGCGGACAACGGACAGCCGCAAACCCTGTCCATAACTTCGGTTCCGGCGGGCTACCGGCAGGCGGGGCGGACCGCGGTGGAGGAGCGGGGGAGCGGCGTGGCCGCATCGCGGGTCGAGGCGGTCCGAGGCGGTCCGGCGGGCGGGCGCCGCTGACGGGCGGCCGACGAGGCCGCCGTCCTCGGCACCGAGGGCGTCCTGGGCCCGCAACGCGCCCTCCCCGGTGTCACATACCGGCCGCGAGCACCCGCCGGCAGCAGCGGGCCCCGGCCACCACCGAAGANGCAACGCGCCCTCCCCGGTGTCACATACCGGCCGCGAGCACCCGCCGGCAGCAGCGGGCCCCGGCCACCACCGAAGACACCCCTCCGGCGCCAGCCGCAGCCCTGCCTCCGCCCCCGTGCGAGCCGCCGCCCCGGCCGTCACCGACGCACCCCCGCGAGCCGCAGCCCCGCCCCCTCCGAAGCCCCGAGCCGCAGTTCCGTCCTGTCCGGCCGTGCCCGCAGGTCCGTCCCGTCCCGTTCGGCCGCGCCCGGAGCCCCGGGACCGGTCGGTCCCGGGGCTCCAGTCCCGCTCCACCTGCCCGCAGCCGACCCGGCCGGGGCGGCTGGCGTCAGGCGACGCTCAGGACGATCTTCCCGGTGGTGCGGCCCTGCTCGCCGATCTCGTGCGCCTTCGCGGCCTCGGCCAGCGGGACGACGGTCTCGACCACGGGCGTGAGCGCGCCCCGCTCGGCCAGGGCGGCGATCTCGCGCAGACCCAGGTGGTCGGGCTCGACCAGCATCCACACCGCCCGCACGTGGCCGGGGACGTCGGCGGGGACGTCGTCGGGGCCGGGCAGGGTGATCAGCCGGCCGCCCGGGCGCAGCACCGTCAGGGACCGCCCGGCGTTCTGGCCGCCGAGCCCGTCCAGCACCACGTCCACGTCCCCGACGGCGTCCTCGAAGCGGACCGTGCGGTAGTCGATCACCTCGTCCGCGCCCAGCTGCCGCAGCAGGTCGTGCTTGCCGGCGCTGGCCGTGCCGATGACGTACGCGCCGCGGGCCTTGGCGATCTGCACGGCCAGGTGGCCGACCCCGCCGGCCGCCGCGTGCACCAGCACCCGCTCACCGGCGCGCACCCCGGCGGTGTCCACCAGGGCCTGCCAGGCGGTCAGCGCGGCCAGCGGCAGCGCCGCCGCCTGCACGTGGGTGAGGTTCGCCGGCTTGGGCGCGAGGTGGCGGGCCGGGGCGACGACGTACTCGGCGTAGGCGCCGGCCTGCCGCGGGAACAGCGGCATGCCGTACACCTCGTCCCCGGGGCGGAACATCCCCACGCCCGGTCCGACGGCCTCCACGGTGCCGGAGACGTCCCAGCCGACCGCCGGGACCTCGCCCCACTCGATCAGGGCCCCGCTGGCCCGGGTCTTGAAGTCCACCGGGTTCACACCGGCCGCGTGGACCCGCACCAGGACCTCGTTCAGTCCCGGCTCGGGCCGGGCGACCTCACGCTCCACGAGCACCTCCGGTCCGCCCCACTGCTCCACGACCACCGCACGCATGCTGTCCGCCTCACTCTTTTCCGTCTTGATCGGATACCGGCCGCCCGGGCCCTTCCCGGCGCGACGCAGTCCACGATCCGGCACCCGCCCCCACCATGGTGTTGGCCGTCTGGCCACTATGTGACAGGATCTGGCCATGAGCGAGATGCAGTGGCCGTGCACCGACCCCCGCCCCGACCCGAGCGCCGACGCGGCCGGGCGGCACCGCATCGCCGTCCTCGCCCTGCCCGGCGTCCCGCCCTTCGAACTCGGCATCCCCTCCCGCGTCTTCGGCAGCGTCCTGGACGCCGGCTCACGCCCGCTGTACGAGGTCACCGTCTGCACCGCCGACGGCGCCCCGGTCCTCAGCGACGCCGGGTTCACCGTGCAGCCCGCGGCCGGTCCCGAGGCCCTGGCCGCCGCGGACACCGTGATCGTCCCGCCCACGCACGCCATGCCCGAGCTGGGCCGCGGCGGCCCGCTGCCGCCCGAGGTCACCGCGGCCATCGCCGGCATCCGGCCCGGCACCCGCCTGGTGTCCATCTGCACCGGCTCCTACGTCCTGGCCGCCGCGGGCCTCCTCGACGGCCGGCCCGCCACCACCCACTGGAACCTCGCCCCCGAGTTCCGCCGCGCCTACCCCCGCGTCAAGGTCGACGAGGAGGTCCTCTTCGTCGACGACGGCGACGTCCTGACCTCCGCGGGCGTCGCCGCCGGCGTCGACCTGTGCCTGCACATGATCCGCCGCGACCACGGCGCCGCCGCCGCCAACCGCGCCGCCCGCGTGTGCGTCGTCCCGCCCTGGCGGGACGGCGGCCAGGCCCAGTACATCGACCGCCCGGTGCCCGAACCCACCGTCGCCACCACCACCGCCACCCGCGCCTGGGCCCTGGAACACCTCGGCGAACCCCTCTCCCTGAACCGCCTGGCCGAACACGCCCGGATGAGCCTGCGCTCCTTCACCCGCCGCTTCCGCGACGAGGTCGGCATGACCCCCGTGCAGTGGCTCACCGCGCAACGCCTGGAACTGGCCAAGCAGTTGCTGGAGACCACCGACCTGTCCATCGACCTGGTCGCCCACCGCTGTGGCTTCGGCTCCGCCAACTCCCTGCGCGCCCACATGCGCACCGCCTTCGGTGTCTCACCCGCCTCCTACCGCCGCACCTTCCATACCGACGACCTGGTGGAAGCGGGCGTCTGAGGACACATCAGCGCCGCACATACCCGCTCCGCGGGCCGGCCGGGATCCGCCTGATCATCCGCTGCCGGTGCCCCCTCCAGCGGAGGCCAGCAGCATCATCGCCCGCCGGTAGCGCACCGAACTCGTGCTGCCCCGGCGCACGATCTGCTGCAGCTTCTGCCCCTCGTGGTCGGTCAGTCTGCGCACACGGACGGGCTCGGCCACCGCGCCTCCAGCGGTCGGATCGGATGTCACCGCACATCCAACCGCCACGACCGCCGACCCGGCGAACCTATGCGGTCACAGCACTAGAGCGGCGTCGGGACGTCCGGCACGGGGGTGTGCGCCACGCCGTTGATCAGCACGTGGAAGCCCCAGACCAGCCGCTCCTGGGGAGATCCGGAGAGCAGCCGCGGGCCCAGCGCGGCGATGCGCGGGTGCGTCCGCTCCGAGGCACCCATCAGCCCGGCGGCCAACGCCTCCCAGTCCTCCTCATTGTGGCCGTCCTCGTCCGGGCCCCGCCAGGCGTGCTCGGCGGCGGTCGCGGTGCAGAACTGGAGCAGCACGTCGATCAGCCACGCCGCCCGGTCCGGCACGACCCCGCCCTCGTGCAGCAGCGCCAGGACCGCCTCCGTGAGGTTCAGGAAATTCTTGCCGAAGGGGCGCGCGGCCACGGCGGAACGGGCGAGGCCGGGGTGCTCGAAGAGCAGCTCCGTGTACGACATGAGGATCCGCACCAGCCGCTCGCGCCAGTCGCCCTCGGCGGCGGCCGGGCTCAGATCGACCCCGGCGAGCAGCTCGTCGAGGACCGCCGCGTGCAACTCGGCGGTGTTGCGGACGTACACGTAGAGCGAGGCGGGCCCGGTGTCCAGCTCCTGCGCCAAGCGGCGCATGGTGACGCGCTCCAGGCCCTCGACCCGCATGAGGTCGACCGCGGTGGCGATGATCCCGTCTCGGGTCAGGGCCGGTTTCGCCGGGCGTTCGCGGCGGCTCTGGCGCGCGGCGGAGTTCCCTGTCATGGCCTCATGCTATCCCCTGGAGAACACGTTCGTGACGAACGCGTTTGCCACGAACATGTTCGTCCATCTACTCTCCTCGCGTCCGGCACGACAGGGATTCACCGCTTGTCCGGAGGCGACGTATGTCCACCGCACCCACCAGCATCGCGATCGTCGGAGGAGGGCTGGGCGGGCTGACGCTGGCGCGCGTCCTGCACACCCACGGCATCGCCTCGACCGTCTACGAACGGGACGCGTCACCGACCACCCGCGACCAGGGCGGCACGCTGGACCTGGACGAGGACTCCGGCCGGCGCGCACTGAGTGCCGGCGGGCTGCTCGACGACTTCCGGGAGCTCAGCCGCCCCGAGGGCGGCGAGCTGATCCTGCTCGCCAAGGACGGATCCACCCTGCTCCACGAGCCCGCTCCGGAGGGCGGCGGCGACCGCCCCGAGATCGACCGGTACGCGCTGCGCGGGCTGCTGCTGGACTCGCTGCCGAGGGGGACGGTCCGCTGGGGGCACAAGGTACGTTCGGCCACCGTCTCTCCAGCGGGACGTCCTGCGCTCACCCTTGCCGACGGCGAGACCGTGGAAGCGGATCTCCTCGTGGGCGCCGACGGGGCGTGGTCGAGGATCCGGCCGCTGCTGTCCGACGCGCGGCCGGTCTACTCCGGGGTGACCTTGATGGACGGACAACTGGAGGACGTCGGCACCCGGCACCGCGCCCTCGCCGAACTCGTCGGCCACGGCACGATGTTCGCCCTCGGGGACGAGAAGGGGGTGATCGCGCAGCGCATCGGCGGGGACCGCATCCGCGTCTACAGCACCGTCAAGGTCCCGGAGGCGTGGGCCGATACGGAGGCTGTCGCCACGAAGCGCGTCCTGGACCTCTTCCCCGACTGGGACGACGGGCTGCGTGCGCTGATCGCCGACAGCGACGGCCCCCTCGTACCGCGGCCGATCTACGCCCTGCCCGTCGGACACCGCTGGGAGCGGGTGCCCGGCGTCACCCTCCTGGGCGACGCCGCCCACCTGATGTCCCCCTTCGCCGGTGCGGGCGCCAACCTCGCCATGCTCGACGGTGCCGAACTCGCCCGGGCCATCGCCACCCACGACGACGTGGAGACGGCGCTGACCGCCTACGAAACGGCCCTCTTCCCGCGCAGCGCGACCGAGGCCGCCCTCTCGGCCGCCCATCTCGACGAGTTCCTCCGCCCCGACGGCCTGCGCCTCGCGCGGGACCGCTTCACCTCGTACGCATCAGGAGACGACGCCCGATGACCACCCACCCCACCACCCCTCACCTGCTCCAGCCCTACCCCGGCCTCCCGGTGACCCTGACGGACGTGGGCGAGGGGCGCCCCGTCCTGCTGCTGCACGGCGGCGCCGGTCCGGCGAGCATGACTGCGATCACGGACCGCTTCGCGCCCACCCGCCGGGTGCTGGCCCCCACCCACCCGGGCTGGGACGACACGCCTCGGCCCGACTG
Organism: Streptomyces botrytidirepellens; assembly: GCF_003721215.1. Lineage (NCBI taxonomy): Bacteria > Bacillati > Actinomycetota > Actinomycetes > Kitasatosporales > Streptomycetaceae > Streptomyces > Streptomyces botrytidirepellens. The sequence goes on along the minus strand of NZ_RIBZ01000234.1, from coordinate 17,451 downwards.
GTTCGCCGGAGTCGACGGCCTCGTGGAGACCTATCTGGACCTGCTGGACGACCTCCACCTGCACGACGTCCTGGTCCTCGGCAGCTCCTTCGGCGGCTGGCTCGCCGCCGAGATGGCCGTACGCGACCGGGGCCGCCGCATCGGGCGGCTGGTGCTGGTGGGGGCCATCGGCCCGGAGGTCCCCGGGCACCCGGTGCGGATGCCCAACCAGGCGCCCGGTCAGGAGCCCGGCCAGGCACCTGACGGCCCCGATGGCCCGCGCCCGGGCCCGTCCCCGGAAGCCATCCGCACCATGCTGGCCTACACCGGCCCGGCACTGGCCGACCCTAAGCTGCTGCACCGCCTCGGCCGCGTCACGGTGCCCACGCTGGCGGTGTGGGGCGAGAACGACGCCGTGGTCACCCCCGACTTCGGCCGCGCGTACGCCGCCGCCATCCCGGACGCCCGCTTCGAGGTGATCCCGGACGCGGGCCACCTCCCCTGGCGGGAGGCACCGGAGGCCACGTTCGCCGCCATCGACGCGTTCGTGGCCGCCGGGGAAGGACCGGCTCAGGACAGCCAGTCGATGTAGTGGGTGGGAGCGAGGCGGGCGTCGCCCTTGGTGGTGAGGACGTCGCCGCGCACGGCGGCGAACATGCCCGCGGTGTCGTCGAGGACGACGGTGCGGCTGTCGGAGCGCGCGTCCAGGGTGACCCGGCCGAGTTCGTCGAGGGTGAAGACGTCGGGCCCGCCGATGTCGCGGGTGCTGTTGAGCGGGGTGCCGACGGCGACTTCGGCGACGGCGTCGGCGACGTCCTGCGCGGCGATCGGCTGGATCGGGGTGGCGGGGAGGCGGACGGTGTCACCGTCGGTGGTCCAGGACAGGACCGCGTCGATGAACTCCATGAACTGGGTGGCGCGGACGATCGAATACGGGACCGGCCCGGCCTTGAGGATGTCTTCCTGGAGGACCTTGGCCCGGTAGTAGGCGAGCTCGGGCACCAATTCCGCGCCGACGATGGACAGAATGACGACGTGCCGCACCCCGCCCTTACCGGCGGCGGCCAGGAGGTTGTCCATCGAGGTCTGGAAGAACGCCGCAGAGGCGTCGTCAAAGGTCGGGGAATTCGTCAGGTTGACCACGACGTCGGCACCGGCAAGCGCCTCTTCCAGGCCCTTTCCGGTGATGATGTCGACCCCCGTGGAGGGCGAGCAGGGCACGACCTCGTGGCCGCCCGCCGTCAGGTTCTGCACGACCTTCGATCCGATGAGGCCGGTCCCGCCGAGAACTGCGATCTTCATGGTCACCTTCCTTTCCGCGAAGCGCGTCGGTCCGCGCGCTGGGCCAGTTCCTCGTCGTCCACCAGGGTCAGCATGGGTTGGCCCGGCGCGCACATCATGGTCACGAGAAAACGGCTCCAGGAATCCGTTCGGTTGTTCCCGTCCTGATAGTGAATGACGTCGCCGCCCGGCTCCCAGAACGTCTCCCCGGCCCGGATCACCCGCTCCGGCTCACCTTCGAGTTCGAAGAGCATCTCCCCTTCGAGCATGTATCCGAACGCGGGTCCGGAATGCCGGTGCGGAGGGGTGCCCGGGTCACCCGGGGGATATTCGACGAGGACGGTCATCACGTCCGCCCCCTCCGGGACGAACGGCGGCTTCGCTGTCTGCAGCGTGGTCAGCGCCGTCTTCCACGCTTCGGACCGCGCATTGCTGGACTCGTTGCTCGACATGAGTCATAAGTAAAGACCGGAGCGGCCTTCTGGTCATGACGACCCGCGCGAGCATTTTCCCGGTGCAGACTGAGGGCATGAGCGGACCCAGGGTGCGACTGCGTGCGGTGAACCGGGACGACCTCGCGGTCTTCTTCGACTACCACCGGGACGCGGAGGCCAACCGGATGGCGGCCTTCACCGCCGAGGACCCGGACGACCGGGGAGCTTTCGACGAGCGGTGGGACCGGATTCTCGGCGATGACACCGTGGTCAAGCGGACGGTGCTGTACGACGGGCGGGTCGCCGGGAACGTGCTGGGTTTCGAGCAGTACGGCGATCCGTCCGTCGGCTACTGGATCGGGCGCGAGCACTGGGGCAAGGGGATCGCCACCCGCGCGCTGGCCGTGTTCCTGGAGGAGGTGCCGTTGCGCCCGCTGTACGCCCGGGTCGCCGCGGACAACGCGGGCTCGCTGCGGGTGCTGGAGAAGTGCGGGTTCCGGGTGACCCGGGAGGAGCGGGCGTTCGCGGCGGCGCGGGGGCGGGAGATCGGCGAGCTGGTGCTGGTCCTGGGTCCGGTGAGGCGGTAGAACCCGAGCCAGGCTGACCGTAAAGAGAATTTTACTCCTATTGAGGCAACCGAGCGACACTGCTGGCTTTCTGACGTCTCGCGATCCTGCGATCGATGGGAGACACGGATGAAGCCTCATACAGTGAGGGGCTATCGGCCTCGGTCGGCGGCCTTGGGTCGCCTGGGCTGGGCTCCGGCCACAGCACTCCTCCTGGCCATGACCACGTCCTGCACCGGCTCCGCACCACCGGGGAACGGTGGTCCGAAGCCTGGTACGGCCGGAGTGGGTGACCGGCTGTTTCCCGCGCTCGGCAATGGTGGCTACGATGTGGCGCATTACGGGCTGACGCTGGATTACGTGCCGGAGACCAACCGTCTGAAGGGCACGGCAGTCATCACAGCGCGGGCCACCCAAGGTCTGAGCCGCTTCAACCTCGACCTGTCAGGACTGCGAGTGCACACCGCCACGGTGCAGGGCGTCAAAGCGCAACTCCACCGCGACAAGGACGAGTTGCTGGTAACACCGGCGAAGACGGTCAAGGACGGCACGATCTTCAAGACGGTCGTCACCTACGACGGCACCCCCCGCATGCGTGAGAGCGGCGACGGAGACCTGGAAGGCTGGATCGAGACCGATGACGGCTCGACGGCCCTGGGCCAGCCGACCGGCTCCACGACCTGGTTCCCGGGCAACCATCACCCCTCGGACAAAGCCACGTACGACATCGCGATCACTGTGCCCAAAGACAAGGACGGCGCCCCCTACGACGTGGTCAGCAACGGCAAGCTGACCACCGAGGAGGACAAGGGTGAGACGGTGACCCGGCACTGGCGCACCGAAGAGCCCATGGCCAGCTACCTCGCCCACATCTCCGTCGGCTACTTCGAGATTGACAAGGTCTGGACCGACGACGACCTGCCCGTCTACGTCGCCATCGACCCCGACGAGTCCGAAGGCGCTGCCGACGTCAAAGTTTTGGTGCCCGAGATCGTCGGCTGGGCAAGCGAACGCTTCGGCCCCTACCCCTTCTCCTCAACCGGCGCCATCGTCGACCACCTGCCCGAGCTCGACTACGCCCTGGAGACCCAGACCAAGCCCTACTTCGGCGAGGCGCCGGACGAGGCGCTGCTTGTGCACGAGCTGGCGCACCAGTGGTTCGGCAACTCCGTCACCCCGCGCAAGTGGAAGGACATGTGGCTCAGCGAGGGCCTGGCCACTTACGCGGAGTGGCTTTGGGAGGAGGAGCAGGGCGACAGGAACACCAACGAAGTCTTTTCCGACTTCTACGACGGCACGGATACCGAGAGCGAGGGAATCTGGGCCTTCCCTCCGGCCGATCCGCCCAGCGGAGGGCGCGTCTCCGACCCGCCCGTCTACGGACGCGGCGCCATGGTCGTACACAAGGTGCGGGAGGCCGTCGGCGACGAGACCTTCTTCGACATTCTCCGCTCCTGGACCCGACAACACCGGCACGGCAACGCTGACACCCGGCAGTTCATCGCACTGTGTGAGGACAAGTCCGGGAAGAACCTGACTGAGCTCTTCGACGTCTGGCTCTTCAGCAAGCAGAAGCCATCCCGGATGTGATGAGAGCGATCGATGAGAGAGGGCTCTCACCCGACGGGGAAAAGCCCTTCTCTTGGAGGTAAGAGGCCTTACGCGGGCGGGTACACCAGCGTGATCTCGCGGTTCAGGCCGGTCTCGTCGGCATCCGGGTACATGGAGACCTCACCGCCGGACCACCGCACCAGGAAGTCGTCCGGGTAGTGGTTCTCCGTGTAGTCGCCGGCGCCCAGGATGGTGGCGTGCGTCCAGAGCCGGTTGGGCTTCTTGACCTGGACCTCGCCGTGAAACCCCTTCTCGTCAACGTCGGGATAGAGCGTCAGCTCGCCGTCGCTCCAGCGGACGATGAGGTCGTCGCGGTCGGCGCCGGTGAAGTCGCCCGCCGCAATGGTCTCGGCCTGCGTCCAGGTGCCGTTGGGAGCGGTGAGACGAATCTCCTTGTCAAAGTTGTCGGCATCCTCCCCGGCACCGCGGTACAAGGTCAGTTCGCCGTCGCTCCAAGCGCACGATCAGGTCGGAGTAGTCCCAAGTTCCGGGATTGCCGTCGGTGAAGTAGCCACCGGCCATGACCTCAGCATGCTGCCATGTCTCGGCCTTGCCCAGGACACCGCGGCCGGCCGGCTGACGGTTCCAGCGGGCGCTTCTGGTTGGCCGGGTAACCGATGAGGCGGACTGGGTCGTGGGCGTACCCGGCATTGATCATCAACTCGGCGCCGCCTACGACGTCCTCGATGTTCTTGCCGCCGCGCGGGGGCGGGAGATCGGCGAGCTGGTGCTGGTCCTGGGGTGAGTGCCGGACGGAGGGCCGTCAGCGGCGGCCGTCAGCCGAGGGCGATGAGCGCGAGGGCCGCCCCCGCGGCCAGCAGCCCGGCCGCCTGGAGCCGGGTGATCCGCTCCCGCAGCACGGTCAGCGCCAGCAGCACCGGCACCGCCGGGTAGAGCGCGGAGAGTACGACGGCGACGGACAGCAGCTCCTGCCGGGTGGCCAGCAGATAGAGGACGGTGGCGAGCGTGCCGAGCGCTCCCGCGACGGCCGCCGTGGCGGCGGCCCGCCCGGGCAGCCGCACGGACGCGCCGACCGCCGGGAGCAGCGCCAGGATGACGGCCACCGACAGCGCGCGGCTGACCGCCACCGGCCACCACCCGGCGTCGGCGGGGACGCGGGCGAGCGCGAAGAAGTGCACGGCGAGGCCGAGCCCCGCGACGAGGGCGGTGGCGAGGGACGCGGTGTGGTGAGCACCGCACGAGCGGCCGGTGCCGTCTCGGGAGATCAGCCAGAGGGCCGGGAGCGCCAGGGCGATGCCGGTCAGGGCCGGGGGTGAGGGGCGGTCGCCCAGGAGGGCGATCCCGGCGGCCACCGGGACACCGACGGCCGTGATGTCGCTGACCGGGACGACCACGCTCATCGGGCCGGTGTTCATCGCCCGGTACAGACAGGCCACCCCCACCCCCGTGCCCACCCCCGACAGGGCGCCCCACGCCAGGGCCGAGGGCGGGGCGGGGGCGGCGTGGGTGAGGAGTACGGGGACCAGGCTCACCGCCGTACCGCCCGCCTGGGCGCAGGCGGCGACCGTCACGCCGTGGTGGCGGCGGGAGACCAGGCCGCTGAGGAAGTGGGTGGTGCCGAAGCACAGCGCGGAGGTGAGGGCGAGCAATTCACCCATCGCGGGCTCACTCCCCGGGGGCCGCGGCCTCGCGCTCGGCGGCCGCCGCCCGGTCCGCGGCGCCGACCGGGCAGGGGGCGCCCTGGTGGGTGCAGGCGTCGCGGTCGCACATGCGGCACATCCGGTCGGCCGCGCCGCAGCCCTGGTAGAGGCCGTCGAGCAGCTTGGCCAGCAGCCGGCCGAGATCGCGCACCTCGGTACGGTCCAGGCCGTGCAGCACCCCGGCGAGGTGGGAGGTGCGGGCGGTCAGCAGGTGTTCGGCGGTGCGCCGCCCGTGGGAGGTGGGGTGGACGCCGGTCCAGTTGCCCACCGTACGCCGCCGCTCGACCAGGCCGGACCGCTCAAGACCGTCGACCATCCGCACCGCGGCGGACTGGGTGAGGCCGACCCGGCGGCCCAGCTCGGTCACGCTCACGCCGGGGTCGGCGTGCAGGACGATCAGGGCGGCGGCCGCGCTCATACTGAGGCGGGAGGCGGCGGCCGGGGCGGTGAGCAGGTCGTCCGTGACGGCCAGCGCCGCGGCGCCCAGCAGGTTCGCCACGCGCTCGATGTCGGGTTCGGTGTCGGTGCGGGTGTCGGTTTCCGTGTCCGAGCCATGCATGACTCATGCATACCCTGCACCGAGTGGCTGCAAACGAGGGCCGCCGGAGTGAGAGGATCGGACCCGACGGTGTGGTACGTGCGCGACGGGAGGCACCGCGTGTCGGTGGAGATCACCTGGTGGGGGCATGCCACCGCGACCGTGCGGGACTCCGGCGTACGGGTGCTGACCGACCCCCTCTTCGTACGGCGGCTGGCCCATCTGCACCGCCGCCGCGGACCCGTGCCGCCGCCGGACGCGGCGGTGGCGGACGTCGCGCTCGTCTCCCACCTGCACGCCGACCATCTGCACCTCGGCTCGCTGGCCCGGCTGTGGCCCGGCACCCGGTTGATCGTGCCGTACGGCGCCGGGCGGGCCGTGCCGGGGCTGCGGCGGGTGGCCGCGGCGGGCGATCTGCGGGTCACCGAGGTGCGGCCGGGCGATGAGGTGGCGGCCGGCGACGTACGGATCCGGGCCGTGCCCGCCGCCCACGACGGCCGCCGCCTGCCGTTCGGGCCGCACCGGGCGCCCGCGCTCGGGTACGTGCTGCACGGCGAGGCGACGACGTACTTCGCGGGCGACACCGGGCTGTTCGACGCGATGGCGGACGCGGTCGGCCCGTGCGACGTGGCGCTGCTGCCGGTCGGCGGCTGGGGCCCGTACCTGGGCCACGGCCACCTCGACGCGGGCCGCGCGGCCGAGGCGCTGGCCCGGCTGGGGGCGCGCAGCGCGGTGCCGGTGCACTACGGGACGTACTGGCCGATCGGCCTGGACGCCGTGCGGCCGCATGAATTCCACGCGCCGGGCGACGACTTCGTCCGCCACGCGGGGCGGCTGGCGCCCGACGCGTCGGTGCACCGGCTGCGGCACGGGGAGTGCGTGCGGCTGGAGCCCGCCAGGTGATAGGTGAACTGGCGCGCCTGCCGGCCGAGTCCACCCAGCAGGCGGTGGGCTATCCGTCGCTGTTCCTGCTGGTGGTGCTGGGGTCGCTGGTGCCGGTGGTGCCGACCGGGGCGGTGGTCAGCTCGGCGGCCGTGGTCGCGGTCCACCAGTCCTCGCCGTTCTCGCTGCTGTTCGTGTTCTGCGTCGCCGCGCTGGCCGCGTTCCTCGGGGACCTCGCGCTGTACTGGCTGGGGCGGCGCGGGGTGCGGTCCAAGAACGGCTCGCGGTGGCTGGAGCGCATCCACGACCACGCCGCGCCGGAGCGGCTGGACCAGGCGCGGACGAAGCTCACCGACCACGGGGTGGCGGTGCTGGTCCTGTCCCGGCTGGTCCCGGCGGGCCGGATCCCGGTGATGCTGGCCTGTCTGCTGGCCCGCTGGCCGCTGCGGAGGTTCGCCCGCGGCGCGGCCCCGGCGGCGCTGGCCTGGGCCGGGACGTACCAGCTGATCGGCCTGCTCGGCGGCTCGCTGTTCCGCGAGCCGTGGGAGGGGGTGGTGGCGGCCGTGCTGCTGACGGTGGCCGTCAGCGTGGCCCCGGGCGTGTGGCGCCGCGTGGTGCGGCGCCACGGCGCGGGTTAGGTGCAGCGTTCAGTTGCCCAGGCTCAGAACCTCCCGCAACACCTCCGTCAGCAGCGCGTACGGGTCGGACGCGGAGCGTTCCGCGCGCCAGGCGACGAAGCCGTCGGGGCGGACCAGGACCGCGCCGTCCGGGGCGGTGCCGTGGAGTTCGGCCCAGTCGGTGCCCGGCTCGGGGGCCAGTTCGTGGTCCGGTTCGGTGCCGACGCGGTAGCAGTCGAGGGGGACGCCGAGGGCGTCGGCGGCGCGGCGGCCCGCCTCGTGCCAGGCGGCGCCGCCCGGGCCGGTGAGCAGTACGCAGGTGCGCTCGTACAGGTCGAGGGTGGAGAGCCGGACCCCGCAGCGGTGGACCCACATGTGGGGGGCGCGGCTACCGGGTTCGGCGGAGATCTCGAAGCGGTCGGGTACGGCGGGGGCGGCCGGGTTGGCGCCGAGGACCGCGCCGTTCACGTAGCGGTAGCCCATGGCGACGGCCATGACGTTGCTCTGCGGGCCCGCGGTGGGCGGGGCGGAGTAGCCGGGGTGGCTGTGCTCGGCCGAGCGGGAGGCGGCCCGGGCGCTGGTGGCCTGGGCGACCGGTTGCCGTTCGGTGCCGTAGGTCTCCAGAAGGCCGGGACCGGCCCAGCCACCGAGGACGGCGGCGAGCTTCCAGGCGAGGTTGTGGGCGTCCTGGATGCCGGTGTTGGAGCCGAAGGCGCCGGTGGGGGACATCTCGTGGGCGGAGTCCCCGGCGAGGAAGACGCGGCCGGAGCCGTAGGTGTCGGCCACCCGCTCGGCCGCGTGCCACGGCGCCTTTCCGGTGATCTCGACCTCGAGGTCGGGGATGCCGACGGCGGTGCGGATGTGCTGGGCGCAGCGTTCGTCGGTGAACTCCTCCAGGGTTTCGCCGCGCTCGGGGTGCCAGGGGGCGTGGAAGACCCACTGCTCCTGGTTGTCGACGGGCAGGAGCGCGCCGTCGGCCTCGGGGTTGGTGAGGTAGCACGCGATGAAGCGGCGGTCGCCGACCACGTCGGCGAGCCGCTTGGCGCGGAAGGTGATGGACACGTTGTGGAACAGCTCGCCGTGTCCGCTCTGGCCGATGCCGAGCGCCTCGCGGACCGGGCTGCGGGGGCCGTCGGCGGCGATGAGGTAGTCGGCACGGACGGTGGAGCGGGCCTCGGTGCGGCGGTCCAGGAGGACGGCGGTGACCCCGTCGGCGTCCTGCTCGAAGGAGAGCAGCTCGGTGCCGAAGCGGAGGTCGCCGCCGAGGTCCTGGGCGGCTTTGAGGAGGACGGGTTCGAGGTCGTTCTGGCTGCACAGACACCAGGCGGAGGGGCTGATGCGGGCGGCCTTGCCGCCGGGGTCGATGTCCCGGAAGAGCCAGTTGTGCTCGTCTCCGGCGAGCGACGGGGTCTGCATGATGCCGTGGTTGTCGGCCAGGACGGCGGCCGCCTCACGGATCGCGGACTCCACTCCGGCGGTGCGGTACAGCTCCATCGTGCGGATGTTGTTCCCGCGCCCGCGCGGGTGGTGGGAGGTCCGCGGGTGCTTCTCGACGAGCAGGTGGCCGATCTCCAGACGGCCCAGGAACAGTGAGGCGGACAGGCCCACCAGGGAGCCGCCCGCGATGAGGACGGGGACGCGTTCAGCAGTCTCGGCAAGACGATTCATCTTGCTGCTATGCCCGGTGTTTCCAGGCCCGTTCGGGGCTCTGACCAGGCGTTCCCTCAGATGGCTCACAAATCTCGCGCCATACGTGGGAGCGCCCCACGATCGGTCTGACGGGCGGCGCATCCAAGGAAGGACGCATCCCCCTAGGAGGAGCGGAATATGAGCACCCTGCCCCAGACTCCACAGCCCACCACGACACCATCCACGACCACGCGGTCCTCGCAGTCCTCACTCGCCGATTCGCGGCTGCGCGTGGTGCTGCTGCTGGATGTGCGCAGCGGTGCCGAGGAGCGTTTTCTGCGCGCGTATGACGAGCTGTGCCAGCAGGTGGCCTCGGTTCCGGGGCACCTCAGCGACCAGTTGTGCCAGTCGATCGAGGACCCTTCCAAGTGGCTGATCACCAGCGAGTGGGAGAGCGCCCCGCCCTTCCTGGCCTGGGTGGACAGCGAGGCGCACCGGGAGATGGTCAAGCCCATGCACGGCTGCGTGGAGGACACCCGGTCGCTGCGCTTCGGCATCCTGCGGGAGACCGACAAGCGGGGCCGGGGGACGACGGCGGCCCGGGGCCGGCTCCAGGCGGCGCCGCGGATCGGCGACGGGCTGGTCCGGCACGGCCTGACGTTCACGGTGAAGCCCGGTGCCGAGAAGGACGTGGCGGCGATCCTGGCCGACTACGCGCCCGTGGAGACGCGGGTGGACGACACCACCCGGCTGTGCCGGACGTCGCTGTTCATGACCGGCAACCGCGTGGTCCGGACCGTCGAGGTCAAGGGCGACCTGGTGGCGGCGCTGCGCCACGTCTCCATGCAGCCCGAGGTGCGTGCGGTGGAGGCGGCCGTCAACCCGCATCTGGAGGAGCCGCGCGACCTGGACGACCCTGATGCGGCGCGGGAGTTCTTCCACCGGGCCGCGCTTCCGGTGGTGCACCACCTGACGGCGGTCAACGGGAGAGACGGTGACGCGCCCGCGGGGCCGCTGCGGCGGCACGCCCTGTGGTACCCGGTGCGGGAGGGGTCCGGCACGGCCGTGTCCCGGCTGCTGGCCCGCCAGGACGAACTGGCGATGAACGGCGGTACGACGCCCCTGGTGAGCAGCACGATCTTCCAGCACGAGGACGTCGTCGTCCGGATGGTCGACATGAGGGCGCCGCTGGACCAGGACCCCGCCCTGGCGGTCGGTGTCGGCGGCAAGCGTGCCGCGGCCGTGCTGAGCCGTCTCGTCGAGTGCGGTCCGGACCGGGATCTGTCCCACGAGGACGGGCTGCGGCGCTTCCTCGCGGACTGCGACATGGAGCCGGTCACCGACCGCCGGGCGGCGGACTACTGAGGTTCCCCCCCTTCTTTACGGCTTTCACGCCCTTTACGTCCCCCATGTCACGTTCCATGTCCGGAGGCACCGATCATGACCACGCAGTCCCCCCACATCGTCGACCTCGCCGACGTCGCTCACAACACGCGGCGCGGCGGCGATCTGCGCGCCATGCTCACCCCGAGCACGGTGGGCGCCACCAGCGGCTTCATGGGCCTGGCCCTCATGCAACCGGGTGAGCGCATCGGTGAGCACTACCACCCGTACTCCGAGGAGTTCGTGTTCGTCGTCTGCGGCGACCTGGAGGTGGACCTGGACGGGGCCGCGCACCAACTGCGCCCCGACCAGGGCCTGCTGATCCCCCGCGACATGCGGCACCGCTTCCGCAACGTCGGCGACACCGAGGCCCGGATGGTCTTCCATCTGGGCCCGCTGGCTCCCCGTCCCGAGCTGGGGCACGTGGACACGGAGGCCACCGAACCTGCCGAGGCGTCATCGTGACGCGACGGGTGGCGATCACCGGGCTCGGCGTGGTCGCACCGGGGGGCGTGGGTGTTCCGGCCTTCTGGGACATGCTCACCGCCGGGCGTACGGCGACGCGCGGCATCACGCTCTTCGACCCCGCGGGCTTCCGTTCGCGGATCGCCGCCGAATGCGACTTCGATCCGGTGGCCGCCGGGCTGACCACGGAGCAGGTCGAACGCTCCGACCGGTACGTGCAGTTCGCGCTGGCGGCCTCCCAGGAGGCGGTGCGGGACGCGGGTCTGGAGACCGGCGGCGAGCAGTGGCGTACGGGCGTGTCGCTGGGCACCGCGGTCGGCGGCACCACCCGGCTGGAGCACGACTACGTCGAGGTCAGCAACAAGGGCGAGTCGTGGAACGTGGACCACCGGCGGGCCGGGCCGCATCTGCACCGGGCGTTCTCGCCCAGCGCGCTGGCCTCCGGGGTGGCGGAGCTGATCGGGGCGCAGGGGCCGGTGCAGACCGTCTCGACGGGCTGCACCTCGGGTCTGGACGCGATCGGGTACGGGTTCCAGGCGATCGAGGAGAACCGGGCCGACGTGTGCGTCGCGGGCGCGGCGGACTCCCCCATCTCCCCCATCACGGTGGCCTGTTTCGACGCGATCAAGGCGACCTCGGCCAACAACGACGACCCCGAGCACGCGTCGCGGCCCTTCGACGCGCGCCGCGACGGCTTCGTGCTGGGCGAGGGTGCCGCCGTGCTGATCCTGGAGGAGCTGGAGCACGCGCGCGCCCGGGGCGCCCGGATCTACTGCGAGATCAGGGGATTCGCCACCTACGGGAACGCGTACCACATGACCGGGCTGACCCGGGAGGGCCTGGAGATGTCCGAGGCCATCGACCACGCCCTGGGCCACGCCCGGATCAACAGCTCCGACATCGACTACGTCAACGCGCACGGCTCCGGCACCCAGCAGAACGACCGCCACGAGACGGCCGCCGTCAAGCGCTCGCTGGGCGATCACGCGTACCGGACGCCGATGAGTTCGATCAAATCCATGGTGGGGCATTCGCTGGGCGCCATCGGGGCCATCGAGATCGTGGCCTGCACCCTGGCCCTCGCGCACGGCGTGGTGCCGCCCACGGCCAACTACGAGAATCCCGACCCCGAGTGCGATCTGGACTATGTGCCGCGCACCGCCCGCTCCCTGCCGCTGCGCCATGTGCTCTCGGTGGGCAGCGGGTTCGGCGGCTTCCAGTCCGCGGTCGTGCTCAGTCATGGGGGTGCGTCATGAACGCGACCGCAGAGACGACCAGCAAGGCCAAGAAGCACATCCGGGGCGCCGCGATCACCGGAATGGGGATCGTGGCGCCCAACGGCGTGGGGACGGACGCCTTCTGGAAGGGCGTACGGGAGGGGATCACCTTCCTCGACCGGCTCACCCGCGAGGGCTGCGAGGACTTCCCGCTGCGGGTCGCGGGCCAGGTCCGCGGCTTCGAACCGGGGTCGGTGGTCGAAGAGCGGTATCTCGTCCAGACCGACCGCTTCACCCACTTCGCGATGACCGCGGCCGAGCTGGCGCTGGACGACGCGAGGCTGCCGCGCAAGGACATGTCGCCGTACGCGGTGGGCGTGGTGACCGCGTCCGGCTCCGGCGGCGGCGAGTTCGGCCAGCGCGAGCTCCAGCAGCTGTGGGGCAAGGGGCCGCGCTATGTGGGCCCGTACCAGTCCATCGCCTGGTTCTACGCAGCCAGCACCGGCCAGATCTCCATCCGCGGCGGGTTCAAGGGCCCGTGCGGGGTGGTCGCGAACGACGAGGCGGGCGGCCTGGACGCGCTCGCGCACGCCTGCCGATCGATCCGGCACGGGGCGGACGCGATCGTGGTGGGCGCCGCCGAGGCGCCGCTCGCCCCGTACTCGGTGGTCTGTCAGCTGGGGTACGAGGAGATGAGCCTGGCCCGGGACGCGGGCCGGGCCTATCTGCCGTTCACCGCCGACGCCTGCGGCTTCGCGCCGGGCGAGGGCGGGGCGATGCTGATCGTCGAGGAGGAGGGCGCGGCGCTGCGCCGCGGGGCGCGCGTCCGCGGGCGGATCCTCGGCCACGGCGCCACCTTCACCGGTCCGTCGATGTGGGAGCGGTCCCGGGAGGGGCTCGCGCAGGCCATCCGCGTCGCGCTGGCCGAGGCCGGATGCGCCCCGGAGGAGATCGACGTGGTGTTCGCGGACGCCCTCGGCACCCCGGAGGCGGACCGCGCCGAGGCCCTGGCGATCGCCGACGCGCTCGGCGCCCACGGCACCCGGGTGCCGGTGACCGCCCCCAAGACCGGTTTCGGCCGGGCGTACTGCGCGGCTCCGGTCCTGGACGTGGCGTCCGCGGTGCTCGCCATGGAACACCGCGTCGTCCCGCCCACCCCGTACGTCACCGACGTATGCCATGACCTCGACCTCGTCACCGGCACCTCCCGCGCCTGCGGGGCGCGGACCGCGCTGGTACTGAGCCGGGGGCTCATGGGTTGCAACGCGGCGCTCGTGCTCCGCGGCCCGGAAGGAGATATGTGATGTCCAGTCAACTGTCCTACGGCGACCTGGCCTCGCTCATGAAGCGCTGCGCCGGACTGACCGTCGACCCGGAGCTGATGCGCACCCGGCCGGACTCCACGTTCGAGGAGTACGGGCTGGACTCGCTCGGCCTGCTCGCGATCGTCGGCGAGCTGGAGAACCAGTACGGCACCCCCATCGAGCCCGGCGCCGAGAGCGCCAAGACGCCCGGCGACTTCCTCGACGTCATCAACACCTCACTCACCACGGGAGCATGAGATGACCGGCCACACCGACAACGAGATCCTCATCAAGGCGCCCCTGGACCTCGTCTGGGACATGACCAACGACCTGGAGAACTGGCCGAACCTGTTCAGCGAGTACGCGTCGGTCGAGGTACTCCAGCGGAACGGTGACACCGTCACCTTCCGGCTGACCATGCACCCCGACGAGAACGGCAAGGTCTGGAGCTGGGTCTCCGAGCGCGAGACGGCCCGCGACGTGCGGACCGTCTGGGCGCGCCGGGTGGAGACCGGACCGTTCGCCTTCATGAACATCCGCTGGGAGTACGAGGAGCAGCCCGAGGGCACCCGCATGCGCTGGACCCAGGACTTCGAGATGAAGCCGGACGCACCGGTCGACGACGCCGGAATGACCGAGCACATCAACCGAAACTCCAAAATCCAGATGGAGCTGATCCGGGACAAGATCGAGCAGCGCGCCCGCGCGCGGGTGGAGGCGTGAGGAAATGCACCGCGAACTGATCGTGGCCCGGATGAAGGAGAATGCGGCGCAGAACATAGCCGCCGTATTCGACGAGTCGGACCGCAATGGCGAACTGCCGCATCTCATTGGCGTACGGGGTCGGAGTCTCTTCCAGTTCGGCGATGTGTATCTGCATCTGATCGAGGCCGACAAGCCGCCGGGACCCGAAGTCGCGCGGGTGGCCGGCCACCCGGAGTTCCGCGCCATCAGCGAACGCCTCTCGGCGTACGTCCAGGCCTACGACCCGGCGACCTGGCGCGAGCCGAAGGACGCCATGGCGAGGGAGTTCTACCGCTGGGAGTGCTAGTGGACGGGCCGGGCGAGGGCCCGGCCCGCCGTCGGGCGCACTCTTCGAACGGGCTGTTTTCGAACCGGCTGCCGCATACGCGGAAGCCGGTTCCGGCGTTTTTGGGGAAGCCATCCGATGGACCCGCCGAAAAGCCTGTCGGCCAATCAGATGATTAACCATCAGCCCGTTCGCGCGGCAAAAGAGTGATCAAACGTCAGAACTCCACTCGGAGGGCTTACATCCGTCCGATTTGCTGGCCGCGTCGGGTGGCAGCCGGGCCACTCTTCGCTGACGGTGGTTAAGACGCCGACGCGATCCCTTTGTCTGGCAAATAGTCAGTCATCGCGCCGGTGCCGGAAGGAATGACTCATGCGATCTACTCGCGCACTCTTCGCCGGGGCGGCGATTGCCGCCACCCTGACCCTGGGCGCCCCCGCCGCCGCGTTCGCTGCCGACGTCTCGGACCCGGGCGGTCACGGCGGGTACTCGAGCAGCCAGGAGTCCTCCGAGGACGGCTACGGTCAGAGCGGCAGCTCCTGGAAGGACAAGGACAAGGAGCCGAAGGAAGAGCACGGCAAGGAAGAGCCGAAGGGCAAGGACGAGGACCCCCGCGAGCACCACGACTGGTCCAGCGACCCCAGCAAGGGCAAGGACGAGGACCCGCGGGAGCACGACTGGTCCAGCGACCCCAGCAAGGGCAAGGACGAGGACCCGCGTCACCACGACGACTGGTCGGGCAAGAAGGGCGACTGGGACGGCGGGTCCTGGAAGAGCCACGAGAAGCCGAAGGGCGGTGTCCACACCGGTGGTGGCGGCATGGCCACCACGGGCAGCGGCATGGCCGCCGGTTCGGTTCTGCTCCTCGGTGGTCTCGGCGCCGGCGCGTACGCCCTGCGCCGCCGCAAGCCGTCCGGCACCGCGATCTGAGCCTGACGCTACTGATTCACCCCGTGCTGCCGTGGCACCACCGCTCGCTTCGGCGGAGGTGCCACGGCAGCGCCACGGACGGGCGCTGTGAGAAAGGCGAACACCCGCATGGGCAGACAGGACAAGCAGGGCGGTACTGACAGCAACACCCGCACCCTCCGATGGGCCGCGGCGGCGTCTCTCATCGGTGTCTTCCTGATCTACAACTCGGTCGACGCGTCCTCCCAGTCCTCCTCGGTGACACCGGCCCCGCCCGCGGCCCCCGCGTCCGAGGCGGATTCGCAGCCGGAGACGGCGGAGGTGCCCCCGGAGGGGTCCGACTCGCAGGCGCCGGCGGCCAAGCCCGCGTCCCGGCCCGGGCCCGCGCTGCCGCGGTCGACCCCGAACCGGCTGGACATCCCCTCGATCGGTGTGAGCGCCCCGTTCACCGCACTGTCGCTCAACCGCCAGGGAACCCTGATCCCGCCGCCCGACACCGACAGCAACCTCGTCGGCTGGTACAAGGCCGGTCCCTCCCCCGGTGAGCGCGGCAACGCCATCGTGGCCGGGCACGTGGACACCAAGACCGGCCCCGCGGTGTTCTCCATGCTCAACACCCTGAAGGCGGGCAACAAGGTGACCGTCACCCGTGACGACGGCATCCTCGCCACGTTCGTCGTCGACAAGGTGCAGACGTACAAGAAGAAGGACTTCCCGGACCAGCAGGTCTACGGGGACACCAACGACGCCCAGCTGCGCGTGATCACCTGTGGCGGTGCCTACGACCACACCGCGAAGGACTACACGGCGAACGTGGTGGCGTTCGCCCACCTCACCTCGTTCCGATGGGCCTGAGCCCCGCCCGTACAACACACACCGAAACCACGAAGGTGCCCGCGGGACGCGGGCACCTTCGTCGCGTTACCCCGGCGGCTAGCCGGGCACCGTGCTGTCGATGGCGTGCAGGTACGAGTTGACGGGACGGCTCTCGGTGACGTTCAGCCCGGCCTCGGTCATCCGCGCCACCAGGCTGTCCGTGGTGTGCTTGCGGCCGCCCACGTTGAGCAGCAGGAACAGGTCCATGGCCGTGGTGAACGAGGAGCGGCTGTTGTCGATGAGGTTCTCGATGACGAGGACCCGGGCGCCCGGCCGCGCGGCCGCGACCACATTGGCGAGCGTGCGGCGGGTGTTCTCGTCGTTCCATTCCAGGATGTTCTTGATGATGTACAGGTCGGCCCGGACCGGGATCTCCCGGCGGCAGTCGCCCGGCACCAGCGTGGCCCGCTCCGCCAGCGCGCCGCCGTCCCGCAGCCGCGGATCCGCGCCCGCCACCACCTGCGGCAGGTCCAGCAGGGTGCCGCGCAGGTCGGGGCGCTTCTCCAGGAGGCTGGCCAGCACATGGCCCTGGCCGCCGCCGATGTCGGCGACCTCCTTGATGCCGTCGAGGTCGACGAAGGCCGCGACCTCGGCCGCGGACTGGCGGCTGGAGGTGGTCATCGCCCGGTCGAAGATCTCGGCCGACTCGGGGGCGTCCTCGTGGAGATACGTGAAGAAGTCCTTGCCGTAGAGGTCGTCGAAGACGATGCCGCCGGTGCGCACCGCCCGGTCGAGCCGCGGCCAGGCCTCCCAGGTCCAGGGCTCGGTGCACCACAGGGAGATGTACCGCAGGCTGCGCGGGGCGTCCTCGCGCAGCAGACGGGACATGTCGGTGTGGACGAAGCGGCCGTCGTCGGTCTCGGCGAAGATCCCGCAGCAGGCCAGGGCGCGCAGCAGACGGCGCAGCGGGTCGGGTTCGGCGTCCACCGTGGCGGCGAGTTCGCCGATGGAGGTGGGCTGCTCCCCCAGCGCGTCGGCGACGCGCAGCCGGGCGGCGGCGCGTACGGCGGCGGCCCGGGCGGCGCCGAAGGCGACCTCCCGCAGCTGCATGGCCGCGGCCTGGGGCCCG
>NZ_RIBZ01000229.1:0-21867 GCF_003721215.1 Streptomyces botrytidirepellens | reverse complement strand
GGGCCCGTGGCGTGATTGCCACGGGCCCGCCTTTCAGGGGGTGGGTCAGCCACCGATGGGGCGACGGGGCTGGCGCTGCTGCGGGGCCTTCGGGGCCGGCTTCGGGTGCTTCTTCTTCGCCGGGGCGGGCTTGCGGGCGGGCTTGACCGGGGCGATCTTCTTGAAGCTCATGAGGTTTTTCCTCTCGCTATGACGGAAATGCTTTTTCTTTTGTCTGGGCCGTTCGGCTTCGACACGGAAAACATTAGGAGGGCTATCCGTGAGTGAGTTCGGACTCGGCTGTGTGTTTGCCCAGAGCCGTCTGACGGATTTCTCAGGCGATCGCGGGAACCGCCGCGGACCCGTCTGCGTCCAGGCGTCCAGGCATGACGAAGGGGCCGGTGGCGGGATGCCACCGGCCCCTTCGAGAGGTCACCGCGCTATGTGAGAATCCTTATCTCCGCAGCATACGGAGGATTACGGCCGCTTTCCGAAGCCCATCCGGGTACCGGTGAGGTCGGCCACGATCCCATCCGGCTCCACACCGATGTTCTGAATCTTGATGTCCTTGGCCTTCTCCGGCAGCTGGAAGGAGAGCGACAGCTTCTCCGACAGCTCCGGCAGCTTGTACTTGGTCAGCGCGGCGGCCACCGTCGGGTCGATGCCGAGCTTCTTGACCAGCTCGGGGTGCTCGTTCGTCACGTCGACGAGGTTGACCTTCGTCAGCGCGGGCACGAACGACGGCGACCCGGTGATCTTGTCCAGCTGCTTGTCGTCCTGACGCGCCCGCCCGGCCGGTTCGGGAGCGATCCCCAGTCGCTCCGCCACCGACGGCACCTCCAGCAGCGCCCGCGCCTTCGCGGTGTCCTCGCTGATCTGCTTGGCCGCCTTGGGGTGCAGCCGCAGCCCGGCGTTCTTGCCCGGCCGGTAGGTGGCGATCCCGGGGATCTCCAGCCGCATGCCCGTCACCTCGGTGGAGATCCCCCGGTCTCCCTGGCGCTGTATGTGGGCCATCGCGTGCAGCGACACGTTCTGCCCGGCCACCGGCAGCTTGCCGTCCGCGCGCACCGAGTTGGGGCCGAAGGCCCGGAACCGCACCTGGGAGGCGCCCAGTTCCCGGTCGAGGTCCTCGAAGGCCAGCAGGACGTCGCCCTTCATGCGGTCCACCACGGCGCCCTTGATGGAGGTGGGCAGGTCGGCGTTCAGCCGGATGTCCTGGGCCTGGACGTTCACCTCGGCGAGCGAGACGCGGTCGGCCGCCACGTCGGGCACCGCCACGTCGACCTGCGTCAGCTTCTTGTCCACCACCTGGGTGAGGAACGGGAAGCCGTGGATGGTCACGTTGGGGGCGGTGGCCAGCTTGAGCTTCTTCTGGAGCGCGGCCTCCGCCTTGCGCTCCACGTACATCACGGCGCACCGGTCGGCCAGCACCGCCAGCGCCGCGAGCACCAGCACCCCGATGACCGCCTTCGCGGTGAGCGGCACCGCCTTGAAGCGCCCGCGGCCGCGCCGCCGGCCGCGCCGGGAGCGGCCGTGGTCGGGCGGCGACCACGGCTCGCCCTCCTCCCCGTTCACGCCGTCCTTGCCGCCGGCGCTGCCGAGGTCGGAGGTGTCGTCGTCATCCGGCTTCAGCCCGAGGCCGAGCGGGTCGTCCGGGTCGTACGGATCGGCCAGCTCGGCGAGTTCCTCGTACGGATTGCTGTACGGGGCGCTCGGCGCGTCGCGGTCCGCGTCGTGCCGAGCCTCGTGCTGCGCGGCGGCGTCGTCCGCGTGGCGGTGCGCGGCGTTCTCCGCGTCGCGGCGCGCGGCGCCGCGCGAGTCGTCGGAGTACGACTCGCGGTGAGAATTGTGGGGACGAGGTGAAGATATGCGTGTGGGGGATCGCATCAGCCAATACCACCACGCCACACTGCTCCACCCGCAAGTCCTAGCGGCGATACGTGGCGAACGGCACGCTCACGCAACGGGATCCGCCGTGCCGTCCGGTCACCGTCCCCGCACCCCGTCACCGTCCGCCGCGCGAAACCGCCCGTGCCTCGGTGACGGTGACGCACCGCCCGTTCATCTCCTGTCCATCCAGCTGGGCCATGGCCTTCTCGGCGTCCATGTCCGCCATTTCCACGAACCCGAACCCCCGCGAGCGCCCGGTGTCCCGGTCGGTGATGACGGTCGCGTCCATCACCGCCCCGAACGGCGCGAACAGCTTCTCCAGGTCGTCCTTCGTGGTCTGGTAGCTCAGATTGCCCACATGCAGCCGCTTCGACATGACCCGCTCTCCCTGCCTGCTCCGGGACGCCGTCAAGGTGGCGCCAATCGGGTCAATCGTCGCAGCGGGTGAGAAAGCGGGCCATTGTGATTGGGCTGAACGGTGACCCGGCCGGGCTCAGTGCAGGGTCTGGAGCTGATCGGCGGCGAACGGGATGAGCGCCTCCGTGTCCCCGCTGAGCACCTTGCGGGCCCACTCCGGGTCGGCGATCAGGGCGCGGCCGATGGCGATGAGGTCGAACTCGTCCCGCTCCAGCCGGTCCAGCAGGTTCTCGATGTTGCCCGCCACTCCGACCGTGGTCCCGCTCTGGAACGCCGAGGGGTCGAACTGCTTGTCGAGGCCGACGGAGCCGACGCTGATGGTGGCCTTGCCGGTGACCTTCTTGGTCCAGCCCGCCAGGTTCAGATCCGAGCCCTCGAACTCCGGCAGCCAGTAGCGGCGGGTGGAGGAGTGGAAGGCGTCCACCCCGGCCTCCGCGAGCGGGGTGAGGATCGCCTCCAGCTCCTGCGGGGTCCCGGCGAGCCGGGCTTCGTAGTTGGTCGCCTTCCACTGCGAGGTGCGGAAGACGATCGGGAAGTCCGCGGAGACGGCCTTGCGGCACGCGGCCACGATCTCGGCGGCGAAGCGGGTACGGGCGACCGGGTCGCCGCCGTAGCCGTCGGTGCGCTGGTTGGTGCGCTCCCACAGGAACTCGTCGATCAGATAGCCATGGGCGCCGTGCAGTTCGATGCCGTCGAAGCCGGTCCGCTCGGCGGCCGCCGCGGCGTCGGCGAAGGCGGCGATCACCGCGTCCAGGTCGTCCTGGGTCATGGCCCGGCCCGCGGGGTTGCCGTCAAGGCCGATGCCCGACGGGCCGACCGTCGGGGCGTCGGGGACCGGGCCCGAGCCCTCGGCGCGCGTCACCCCGACGTGCCAGAGCTGCGGCATGATCCGGCCGCCGGCCTGGTGCACCTCCGCCACCACGTTCTTCCAGCCCGCCAGGGCGTCCTCGCCGTGGAAGCGCGGCACCCGGACGCTGTCCCCCGCCGAGTCGTGGCCGACGTACGTACCCTCGGTGATGACCAGCCCGACACCACCGGCCGCCCGGCGCGCGTAGTACTGCGCCACATCGGCACCGGGGACGCCGTCCGGCGAGAACTGGCGCGTCATGGGCGCCATGGCGATCCGGTTCGGCACGGTGAGCCCGCCCAGGGTGAACGGGCGGGACAGGATCTGAGCCGCGCGGTCGGCGGCAGCGCTGCTGGCAGGCACGTGAATGCTCCTCGAAGCAGGATGTTGTTTCGCGGAGCTAAGCTAAAACCTGACGTTGACGTCAGGGGCAAATATCGCAGGGAGGAGACCTGAGTGCGCATCGGTGAACTCGCCGCGCAGGCAGGAGTGAGCGTACGGGCGCTGCGCTACTACGAGGAGCAGCACCTGCTGCACCCGGCGCGCAGCGCCAGCGGCCAGCGGCACTACCCCGAGAGCGCGGTCGACCGCGTCCACCTGATCCAGCAGCTGTACGCGGCGGGGCTGTCGAGCCGGACCATCGTGCAGCTGATGCCGTGCGTCGACACCGGTGAGGCGACCCCGGCGATGCTGGAACTGCTGCTCGCCGAGCGCGACCGTATCGAACGTCAGATGGGCGAGCTGGCCGAGGCCCGCGACCGGCTCGACACCGTGATCGCCTCCACCGAGGTGCGCACCTGTGTGCACCAGCCGCCCCGGCGCCAGCCGTCGCGCCACCAGCCGCCGCGGCTCACAGCGGCAGCGGGCGGTCCACGACGACGTCCTTCATGACGAGGGTGGAGCTGAGCCGCTGCACACCGGGGAGCGTGGCGAGGCGGTCGTCGTACAGCTCCTGAAAGGCGGGCAGGTCGCGGGTGACGACGCGCAGCAGATAGTCGGGGTCGCCGAAGAGCCGCTGCGCCTGGAGGACGTTGGGGATGGCGGCGACGGCCTGCTCGAAGGCGGCGACGGTGTCCCGGGACGCGTCGTGCATCGTGATGAAGACGAGGGCGTCGAAGGTGAGGCCGAGGGTGTGCGCGTCGAGGTGCGCGCGATAGCCGCTGATCGCGCCGGAGCGCTCCAGGGCACGTAGCCGCCGGTGGCAGGGCGAGAGGCTGAGGCGTACGCGCTCGGCAAGTTCCGTGACGGTGAGGCGCCCGTCCTTCTGGAGTTCGGCAAGGATTTTCCGGTCCACGTCATCCATGGGGAAGATTCTCCCTCGCTCTTACGGTGGTGTCGTCAACACCTGCCAAGGAGAGACCCGTTGGACAGCTATTTCGAGCGCACCGCCGAACACCGCTACAAGCCCACCGGCCACGTCGGCGGCGCATGGGCCTCCGACGAACAGCACTTCAGCCCGCTCGGCGGCCTGATCGTGCACGCCATCGACCGCCACCTGGCCGGGCGCCCGGAGACCGGGATGGTCCTGAGCCGCATCAGCTTCGACATCCTCGGACGCCTCGCCCTCGACGAGTGCGAGATCCGGGTGGAGACCCTCCGGCCCGGCCGCACCATCGAACTCCTCGAAGCCACCGTGCTCATAGCGGACCGCGCGGTGGTCCGGGCCCGCGCCTGGCTTCTGACGACCCTGGACACCGGCGCCGTTGCGGGCGGTGGCCATGACCGTCTCACCCCGCCCGACGCGCTCGCGCCGTGGGACATGTCCACCGTCTGGCCCGGCGGGTACATCGCCACCCTGGACACCCGGCCGCTCGCCCCGCCGCAGCCGGGCCGCGCCACCGTCTGGGTCTCCACCGGGGTGGACCTCGTCGCCGGAGAGACGGCGAGCCCGCTGGCGTCCTACGTCGCCCTGGTCGACACCGCCAACGGCATCGCCGTCCGCCAGCCGCCCACCGCCTGGATGTTCCCCAACGTGGACCTGACCCTCCACCTCCACCGGCAGCCCGAGGGCCGCTGGACCGGACTGGACACCAGCGTCGCCTTCGGCCCGACCGGCCAGGGCATCACCAGCACCGTCCTGCACGACCTCGACGGACCCGTGGGTCACGCCCAGCAGATCCTCACGGTCCGCCCCCAGCCCGGTGAAGCGCCTTGACCATGACCTGCTCCCCGGTCGCGCCGTCGGACGACAGATACACGAACCCGTTGCGCCGGTAGAGGGCGATGGCCGCGTCGTTGCCCGGGAGCACGCCGAGCGTCAGCGTCGTACCGCCCGAACGGCGCGCCCACCCCTCGACCGCCCCGATCAGCCGGTCGCCGACCCCGTGGCCCCGCGCCTCGGGGCCGACCCACACCGACCGCAGCTCCCGCACCCCGCCCTCGCCGGGCACCCCGCCCGCCACGCCGACGGCCCGGCCGTCCCGGAGGGCGACGACGTGGAACGCGCCCGGCATCTCCAGGCGGGCCCGCCACCGTTCCTCCCCGCCCCGGTGCCAGTCGGCGAGCGTGGTCTTGAACGCGTGCGGCGCGTCGGTCAGCGCGGCGAGCCGTACGTCCCGCCACAGCGGCCAGTCCTCGGGTGTGAGCACCCGTAGCCTCACCACTTGGTCGCGCGCACCGAATACATCAGCGGCAGCCGAGGATGCCCCTCGGGGAAACGGAAGACGGGCTGCTCGGCGGGCCCGGTGCGCTCCAGCACCGGATAGCGCTGGAACAGCGTGGTGTCGTGCTCGTGCAGGAACTCGATCCGCAGCCCCGCCTGTGCGAGGGCCGTCACCACGTCCCCCAGCGGGTGCTGCCACTGCACGGAGACGGTGTGGGCGAGCGGCGGCCCGTCGGTGTACGTGTGCGGCTCGTCCCACGTCGTGCCCTGATCGTCGAAGTAGTCCACCTCGACGCTCTTCCCGTCGTCACCCAGGGTGTCGGTGAACGGATGGAACTCCGCGAGGTACAGCACCCCGCCGTCGTTCAGCAGCCCGGCCACGACGTCCGCCCAGCGCGGGATGTCGGGCAGCCAGCACAGCGCGCCGAGCCCGGTGTACACGACGTCGAACCGCTCGCCGTCCAGCGCTTGTGCCGCGTTGTACACATCCGCCGTGACGAACCGCGCCTGCTTGGCGAGCCCAAGGTCGTCGGCCAGCCCGCGCGCGGTGCGGATGGCCGCCTCGGAGAAGTCCAGCCCGGTGACGTGCGCCGCCCCGCGGCGCGCCCAGGACAGCGTGTCCTGACCCATATGGCACTGGAGATGGACGAGCCGCTTACCGCTGACGTCCCCGAGTTCGTCCAGCTCGAAGCCGCGCAGCGTGCAGGCGCCGCCGCGGAACCCGGGCAGATCGTAGAAGTCGCTCCGGGCGTGGACCCGGACCCGGTCGTCCCAGTTCGCGCGGTTGCGCCGCAGCCAGTCGTCGTCCGTCATGGCGGGGACGCTAGTGGGTGCGCCTTCCGGCGCTCATCCGGTTTTCGGGCGGTGCGCGGTGGGTCCGGTGGTGGGTGCGGGGGCGGGGCCTCCGGGGCAGGGCCCTGGACCGTCTATTTACGGCGCCGTTGCTCGGAAGCGTGAAGTGAACGTCGGGCGATTGGCGCCGCAAATACACGTGGCGTCCAGGACCCCACCCCTGCGACCCCACCCCCTCCCGCCGTACGGCGTCTACCGCCCGGCGGCGCGGTCGAGGCGCCCCGCCTTGGCGGCCCGTATGAAGGCGCGGAGCGCGGCCGGGTTGGTGTGGATCACCGCGTGCGGCTCGTCGCTCTCGCGCATGCGTATGCCGTCGGCGGCGGTGGCCACTTCCACGCAGTTGGCGCCGACGTCTGTGCTGTAGGAGGACTTGCGCCACTTGAGGTCAGGCATGATCACGCTTCCTAGTAATGGCTGTAGAGGATGTGTTGGATCAGGCCAAGCGAATCCCGTACGTCATGGCTGATCGCGGAAGGACTGCCGTCCACTGGCGGGAGGGCTACGGAACCAAGCCGGTCGAAGTGCCTTCGGTACTGGGCGATCGAGTCCGGGTCGTGGCGGAGGGTGGACTGGCCGACGTGGTCCATTTGAAGCGTTTCCAGAACCCCGCCATGTGATGCGACCAGGCAGAAGGGCGTGTTCACCGCTGCAACACCGTCCGCCGTGAACGGCAGGACCTGAATCGTCACGTGCGGCAGTTCCGCCAGTTCCACGAGCCGCAGCAACTGCTTGCGTGTCACGGCAGAGCCGCCGAACCGCATATGCAGCGCGGCCTCGTGGATGACGGCATGGACCGCAGGTGGGTCTTCCGCGGTGAGCGCTGCCTGCCGACGCATCCGAAACTCGACCGCCCGGTCGATGTCCACGGGATTCGTCACCACATCGCTGACTCGGAACATGGCGCGGGTGTAATCCTCCGACTGGAAGAGGCCGGGGATGAACAGCGACTCGTAGGAACGAAGGCTGGTGGCCCGGGACTCAAGTTCAGCCAAGTCGAGGGCTGCGGCGGGCATGTCCTTCTTGTAGGCGCTCCACCAGCCCTTGCCCTTGTCCTCCGAGAGGCTGACGAGTGCTTCGGTGAGAGGTGAACTCGTGCACCCGTACGACTCGCAGAGCCGTCGCAGTCGGTCGGTTGCGATCGCGGTGCGGCCGCCCTCGATGTGGGTCAGGTGCACCCGGCCCATGTCGATGAGCGCTCCGGCCTCGTTCAACGTCAACCCCGCTTGCTCGCGCAGTCGTCGAAGCTCGGCGCCCAGTCGGCGCTGTCTTTCGGTGGGGCTGGTTCGCAGTGCCAACGGGGTCTCTCCTCAGGGTGTGGGACACAGTCTGCCGTTGGGGGGTGAGCCGGTCCACTGATTCTCGCGAGAAGGTTGAACTTGTCATCCCTAATCTCTACCGTATGTGTGGCGGCAGTCACGCAGCGGAGCTGAGGAGTGCCGCGCAATACCCATTCACGGAACGCCACGGAGGCGCCGCATGGGCGTACACGCCGAACTTCCGCTCCACTACACCCTCACCGCCCCCGCCCTCCCCACGGCCCCGCGCCTGTGCCGCGACTTCGTACGCGCCGTCCTCGCCGCCTCCGGCCTGGATCAACTCGCCGACACGGCGGCCATGTGCACGTCGGAGTTAGTCACCAACGTCCATCGCCACGGCAAGGGCGACGTACGGCTCGCCACCACGATTGAGCGCGCCCGGGTGCGGGTGACGGTTCACGACGACGGCCCGGCCCTCCCCTCGCCCCGCCGCGCGGCCAGCGATGAGACCAACGGGCGCGGGCTGTTCCTGGTCACGGCCCTGTCGGACGTCGTCGGCATGACCATCGACGAGCCGTCCGAGGGTACGGGCAAGGCCGTGTGGTTCGAGCTGAACGTCCCGCCCGAGAGTGCCGCATGAGCCCCGCGCCCGCCGAGCGGGTCGCCGAAATCCTCCGCGACGAACTCGCCGAGCATGGCGTACGGCTGCCCGAGATACGGGCGGACCTCGCGGACCCGCAGCAACCGCAACTGGTGATGGGCGCCGTCCCCCTCGGCACCGGCTTCGCACTGCTGCGACTGCTCACCGACTACCAGCGCCTGCTGAGGGCCGAGCGCGCCCGGCGGTTCCGGAGGAGCTAGTGCTCGGCCGGTTCGGCGGGCACGCCGACGCGGCGCTGGGGGAGCGGCTGTGCCTGGACGGTGACGCCCGGCAGCGCGTCGTCGTCCACGGCGTGTATGCCGCGCAGCGTGACCGTCTCCAGATGGCCGAGGGCACGCAGGGGGGCGAGGTCGACAGGGTGGGCGTCGGTCTTCTGGGCCTCGATGCGGAGGTGGCGGAGGCCGGGGAAGGATGCCACCACCCAGTCCAGGCTCGGGTCTCGGGTGTGGGAGACGAGGGTGAGCCGGGAGAGCTGGGGCAGGAAGTAGCCCGGTGGCGGGACCTGTCGGTCGACGGCGTTCATCCTGAGGTGGTCCAGGGTGGTGAGCCGCTCCAGGTTGTCGAAGAACGTACCGTTTCGGCCCGAGGCGAGGTCCAGTGTGGTCAGCGGCAAGCCCGCCAGCGGGGCCAAGTCTTCGACATGGGGGCACCTGGTCAGGGTGAGCACGCGCAGCCGGATGAGGGGCCGAAGGCAACGGAGGTCGGACAGGGTGACGTTGTCGTCCAGCCGCAAGTGGGTGAGAGGGCTGCGGTCGAGGGCGGTGAACAGGTCGGCCTCCCTGAAGTCGCCGCGCAGGAGCAGCATCGGGCGGGGCCCGGTGTCCTGGAGCATGCGCAGGTGTTCCACCGACTCGGCGACGAAGTACAGGTCGTCCGGGGCGAGGCGGGAGATCACCTCGGTGAAGTAGCGGATAGTGTCGAAGCGCTGCCAGCTCGCGGCGAGTTGAGCGCGCACGGGGAGGGATGGGTGCGTGCTGAACTGGCGCAGGTAGGGGATGGCGGCATCCGTGCCGACGATCGACGCCGTGATCACGCATCCTTCCGCTTCGGTGTCCGAGAGCCCATCCGGCCCAGGGAGCAGGGGAAGAACCAGCGGGCCCACGTTGGCGAGGTCGCGGGCGGCGCTTGAGCCCCTGGGCGGGATGATTGCGTCGGCGCGCCGCTTCACCTCGTCCCGCACCTGGGGGTCGAGGTCGGCCGCATGCTCCAGGCAGGCCATCGCCAGGAGGTGGAGCCGGGCCGTGCCCTGCGCGCTGCCGCGCTCCAGCAGCTTGGTGAGGAGTTCGACGCGCTCGCGCGGGCGGGCATGGGCGACCGACATGCGGAACACGTCTTCCCATTGGGTGTCGTCGGCGTGGCTGACCAGCAGGCCCACGTCCCACGCCTCCACCGCTGCCTTCGCGCCCAGGTAGTCCTGGAAGGTGCGGTGGACGAACTCGACGGTGCCCACCGAAGGCTCGCGCAGGAGGCCGCTGCGCAGCAGGAGGTGACGCAGGATGGCAGGGGCATCGCCGAGGGCTTGGGCCGTGGGGACGGATGGCAGGGCCTCGGCGACGATGCGCTCCGCCCGGTCACGGTCGAGTTCGGCCTCGCCGTTGCGGATCAGGTAGTAGGCGAGCCGCTGGAGGAGCTGGATCTGCGGCTCCTCCTCCAACTGGATGTCGCCGGACGCGTAGACGTGGCGCTCGGTGTCGCGGCGGGTGAGGAGCATGGAGAGCGCAGCGTCGTACAGGGCCTTGCGGCCGGGCGGCAGGTACCCACGGCGGGCGCGGTGGAGGGCGCAGATGAGGCCGCACATCAGGGGGTTGGTGGCGAGTCGGCTGAGGTCCTGCTTGGTGCGGACGGCCGTGTGGAGGGCGGCCTGGTACGCGTCGAGAGCCGTGCGCTCGTCGTCCGTACGACACGTCCGGCGCGCCGCGTCGTGCCAGCGGTCGATGAAGGCGGCCATGTCGTCGCGGCTCATGGGGGACAGCGCGAACTCGCTGAACTCCTGGGCGGCGAGCCAGTCGTCGGCGACGGCGGAGGGGCGGGAGGTGACGAGCCACAGGTTGCCGGGGTAGGCGAGGAGCAGGTCGGCCAGCCAGGCGCGGGTGCGCTCCCGGTCGCGTTCGGGGATCTCGTCGATGCCGTCGATCAGCAGCAGCCCGCGCCCGGCGGTGAGGACGCGGTCGGCCCAGCCGGCCGGCTGGGCGCCGTCCAGGGGGCAGTGGACGGAGGCAAGGAAGCGGGCGGGGGAGGGCAGGCCGTCCTGGCGGGCGATGGTGCGCAGCGGGAGGACGAAAGGCACGCGGCCGATCAACTGCTCCAGCCCGCGCGGCGGTTCCTGCCGGGCGGCGGAGACGGCGAGCCACTGGACGAGGGTCGTCTTGCCGGAGCCCGCGACCCCGCGCAGCAGGACGCGCTCGTGGCCGGAGAGGGCCCGGTCGGCGGGGAGGGTGGTGAGCGGGGCGCCGTCGAGGCCGTGTGTGTGTTCGTCCTGGGAGACGGCCTCCAGGCTGAGGTAGGCGGCGTCCAGGGGCCAGGTGGCCTCGGAGTGGCTGAGGTCGATGCCGACGATGGTCAGCGTGCCGTGCTTCTTGACGGTGTAGTCGGCGTACCGGCGCTCGAACGCGGCGTCCTGCGCGGACTGGGACGGGAGCCGCTCGATCAGGATGTCGATTTTGGTGATCAGCTCGGTGAGCTGACTGCTCTGCTCGACCAGGGTGCGGGCGACGAAGGTCGAGCGCTGGGTGAAGAAGTGCAGGATGTGCAGGCAGGCGGTGTCGAGGAGGCGCTGGTAGAGCACGGCTCCGGCCTGGCTGAGGTACCCCTTGCTGCCCTGGGCGAGGGCCGTCTCGATGAGCCGGTTGGCGAGGGCCCGGTGGCCGAGCCCCACCGCCTGTACGTCGTCCATGTCGAGGTCGCCCAAGGCGTGCAGGGTCGTCGCCAGGTGCATGGCGACCACTTCGTCCTCGTCGGCGGGGCAGGGCCGTTCGCCGGGACCCGCGTGCTGGGTGGCGCGGGCGACGAGTTCGGCGGCCAGCTTGTGCAGGTCGTTGATCTCGAGCGTGCTCTTCTCGCCCCGGAAGGAGACGAGGGACGAGATACGGACGGGCCGGTCCACCAGCCCGGCGCCCGGCCCCTCCTGTACGAACAGCTTCTTGACGAGCGGCGCGACGGCGCTGGACGCCAGGCGCGCGCCGATGACTGCGGGATCCACGTCCCATTCCCCCCGGTAGTGGTGGCTCCTGGCCGGACAGCATACCGGCGGGCCGGGACTTTGGTCCCGAAACGGACACCCGAAAGTCCCTGCGAAACGGGGACGAGGTGATATGCGGCACAGGGGACCCGCGACCTACTACGGGAATTAGGAATTGGCCGATTGTTGAGCGTATGTGCAGGTCAGAGTGCGTGGAATTCCGCACGGAAAAGGGTGCCCTGCGGGCCTGAACTACGCATCCGCTTAGTAGAAGCGCATCTTGGCCATATCGCGCGAACGGGATAACAAGGGGCGTCGTCTTCACGCATTCCCGGAGGTAGTCCCCTATGGCCCCGCGCGCCACCACCCGTCGTTATCCGCATTCGCATTCGTCCCTCGCGCGGGCCCGCGCCGCCGTGATCGCCGTGGGTGTGGGCGCCTCGCTCGCGCTCGGCGCCGGCGTGACGTTCGCCGCGGACGCGGCGGCCGCCGGCACCCCCGCGAAGGTCGCCGAGGCCAAGAAGAAGGCCGACGTCTGGGAGACCCCGGTCGCCAAGTACGCCCTGGGTGCCGCCTTCGGCCTGGCGGGCAACCTGTGGTCGCACAACCACAGCGGCCAGGACTTCGTGGTGCCCTCCGGCACCCCGGTGCGGGCCGTGCACACCGGTGTCGTCGTCAAGGCGGGCCCGAACGGCGCCGGTGACGGCCCCGCGTACGGCAACGCCATCGTGATCAAGCACGACAACGACACGTACACGCAGTACGCGCACCTCTCCCGGATCGACGTGCGGATAGGCCAGAGCGTGACCACCGGCCAGCAGATCGGGCTGTCCGGCAGCACCGGCAACTCGACCGGCCCGCACCTGCACTTCGAGGTCCGTACGACGCCGAACTACGGCTCGGCCGTGGGGCCGCTGACCTTCCTGCGGGAGCACGGCGTCAAGGTCTGACCGCCGGGTCGAAATCCGGCCGGTGACGCCCCGTCTCCCTCGGGCGTCACCGGTCGCCCAGGCGCTCCGCTGGCGCGTGTGCCTGGGCCAGAAGGTCGAGGGCGACTTCGAGGACGGCTTGCCGCTTCTCCTCGGGGTCGCCCTCGATCGTCTGCATCGCGAAGAGGCTCGCGTGGATGCTGAAGAGCGCCGTCGTGCAGCGGACCTGGTCGGTCAGCCCGGCGTCGGGGTCGCGGATCAGGCCGGACATCGCGATCATCCGGTCCTTGAAGAACTGGCCGATGCTCAGCTCGCGCACCGTCGCCTGGTTCTCCTGCATGAAGCGCAGCAGCGGTTCGACTCCGGTCAGGGCCGCGCTGTAGCGGCGCAGCAGCTCCTGCTTGGTCTCCAGGGTGCGGGGCTGCCGCTCGCCCCAGGCGATCAGCTCGTCGAGCGGCTCGCTCAGGTCCCGGAAGAGGCTGAGGACGATGTCTTCCTTGGTCTTGAAGTGGTAGTAGAGCGCGGCCTTGGTGACGTCGAGCTGTTCGGCGATCTCGCGCAGGGAGGTCTTCTCATACCCCTGCTTGGCGAAGAGGTCCAAGGCCACGTCCTGGATGCGCTGACGGGTGTCGCCCCGGCGCGGTGTGCTGCCCAAGATGCTCTCCTGTGGGGGTGGGGCCAGCCCTCTGAGCAGGCCGAACAAAACTTACTTGACGCCCGGCTAGTAGACGTCTTACCTTTCCTACTGTACTCAACTAGCCGGGCGGCAAGTAAGTGGCGCGTCACCGGAGCTCGTCGTAACCAGGGGGAGTGGAGATCATGTCCCAGAAGAAACAAGAAGGTGAAGCGCCACCCGCTTCCCTGCCCGCACAGGGCACCGCCCGGCCCGCTCCGGGCAAGCAGGGCAAGGAGCCGAAGACCCACAGCACCAGCGTGGTGATCCTGGCCCTCATGATCGCGATGCTGCTCGCGATGCTCGACAACATGATCGTCGGCACCGCGATGCCGACCATCGTCGGTGAGCTGGGCGGGCTCGAGCACCTCTCGTGGGTGGTGACCGCGTACACCCTGGCGACCGCCGCCTCGACCCCCATCTGGGGCAAGCTCGGCGACATGTACGGCCGCAAGGGCATCTTCCTCTCCTCCATCGCCCTCTTCCTCGTCGGCTCGGCCCTGTCCGGCATGGCCCAGACGATGGGTCAGCTGATCGGCTTCCGGGCCCTCCAGGGCCTGGGCGCGGGCGGTCTGATGGTCGGCGTGATGGCGATCATCGGCGATCTGGTGCCGCCGCGGGAGCGCGGTCGCTACCAGGGCATGATGGCCGGTGTGATGGCCGTGGCCATGATCGGTGGCCCGCTGGTCGGCGGCACCCTCACCGACCACCTCGGCTGGCGCTGGATCTTCTACATCAACATCCCGCTCGGTGCGATCGCCCTGTTCGCGATCAGCGCGGTGCTGCACCTGCCCAAGAAGCGTTACGAGGGGCGGATCGACTACACCGGCGCGGGCCTGCTGACCGTGGGCATCACCGCGCTCGTGCTGCTCACCACCTGGGGCGGCAACGAGTACGCCTGGGACTCGGCGCAGATCTTCGGGCTCGGCGCGGTCGGCGTCGCGGCGCTCGTGGCGTTCGTGTTCGTCGAGAGGCGGGTCGCCGAACCCGTCCTGCCGCTGCACATCTTCCGGATCGGCAACTTCTCGCTGGTCACGGTCATCGGCTTCCTCACCGGTTTCGTGATGTTCGGCTCGATGACCTTCCTGCCGCTCTTCCAGCAGACCGTCCAGGGCGCCAGCGCCACCAACTCCGGGCTGCTGCTGCTCCCGATGCTGCTCGGCATGATGGTCGTCTCGCTGGTCGCGGGCCGGGTCACCACCCAGACCGGCAAGTACAAGATCTTCCCGATCCTCGGTGGCATCCTGATCACCACGGGCATGTTCCTGCTGGCGCAGATGGACACCGAGACCACCCGCACCACCTCCGGCATCTACATGACGGTGCTCGGCGCGGGCATGGGCTTCCTCATGCAGACGACCATGCTGATCGCACAGAACAGCGTCGAGATGAAGGACATGGGCGTCGGCAGCTCCTCCGCCACCCTCTTCCGCACCCTGGGCGGCTCCTTCGGCGTCGCGATCCTCGGCGCCCTGTTCACCAACCAGGTGAACGACACCATGGCCGAGCGGGGCGGCGCGAAGGCCGCGGCCGCCACCTCCGGCAGCGCCCAGCTCGACCCGGAGAGCATCAAGCACCTGCCCCCGCCCATCAAGGACGCCTACACCCACGCCGTGGCCAGCGGCGCGCACCAGGTGTTCCTGTGGGGCGCGGTGATCAGCATCGTCGGCTTCCTCGCGGCCTGGTTCATCAAGGAGGTCCCGCTGCGCGCCGCCCCCAAGTCCGCCGACGGCGAGACCCCGGCCGATGTGACGCCGGTGGCCGAACCCGTCTGAACCACGACGCCCCGACCGACGCACTGGACGGCCCCGGCACCCCGCCGGGGCCGTCCGGCGTGCGGGGGGCCCGGTGTCGGTGGGGCGTGCCACCATCGGAGCCATGGTGACCACGCCGGGCGAGGCGCGGCTGGCGCATCTGCGCCGCCTGCGCCTCGCCAAGGACGCGATGGACCGCGACTGGGCCGAGCCGCTCGACCTGGACGCGGTCGCCGCGCACGCGGGGTATTCGCGCTACCACTTCATCCGCGCCTTCAAAGCGGTCTACGGCTCGACCCCCGGCCAGTATCTGAGCCGCCGCCGGATCGAGCGGGCCGAGGAGCTGCTGCGCTCGGCCAATCTCTCGGTCACCGAGATCTGCACGCTGGTCGGATTCAGCAGCCTCGGCACCTTCTCGACGAGCTTCAAGAAGCAGACCGGGCTGACCCCCAGCGCCTACCGGGACCGGCACGTCGGCCACGGCGCGGCGCTGATACCGGGGTGCTACGCGATGCTCTGGTACGGCGGGATCGACGCCCCGCCCGGGGACGGGGCCGAGGGCCGCAATTCCGAGGACCGCAACTCTTGAGAAGCGCGAGCGCCCCCGCGCTGCCTACCGTGGCGATGGCGCGAAAGCGTTCCATCCATCCCGGTATCCACCCCGATGTCGGTGAAATGCACGGAGGCGGCAAATGATCAAGGGAATGTCCATCGTCACCATCTGGGTCCTCGACCAGGACCGGGCGAAGGAGTTCTACACCGAGAAGCTTGGCTTCGAGGTCAGGACCGACATGCGCATCGGCACGGAAGGCGGCATGCGCTGGCTGACCGTCGGTGCCAAGGACCAGCCGGATGTGCAGCTCACCCTGATGGTGCCCGGCGCTCCGGGGCTCGACCCCGAGTCGGCCGAGGCGATCAAGAAGCTGGTCGCCAAGGGCGTGCTCGGCGCCGGGGTGCTCACCACCGACGACATCCACGGGGACTATGCGGCGCTCAAGGCGAAGGGCGTGGAGTTTATTCAGGAGCCCCAGGAGCGCCCGTACGGCACGGAGGCGCTGCTCCGCGACGACTCGGGCAACTGGTTCTCCTTCACCCAGCCGCGCGCCGAGCTGGACTTCGACCAGCCGTGGGACGGCTGCACCGGCTAGTCCGGGACCTCGATGACGGGGAAGCTGCCGGTGTTGGTGGGCGCCGACTCCGGCAGCCAGAGCACCGCCACCGCGCCGTCCTCGCCCTCCACCGCCGGGTCCGCGTTACGGAACGTCAGCCGCGCGCCCAGCACCCGGGCCTGGCCCGCGGCGATGGTCAGGCCCAGCCCATGGCCCTTGCCCGCCCGGTCCTTGCTGCCGGTGCGGAACCGGCTCGGCCCGTCCTTCAGCAGCGACTCCGGGAAGCCGGGCCCGTGGTCGCGGACCCGCAGCACCCGGCCCTCCACGGTGACCTCGAACGGCGGCTTGCCGTGCCGGGCGGCGTTGGCCAGCAGATTGCCGAGTATGCGTTCCAGCCGGCGCGGATCGGTGGAGACATGGGCGTCCCGGGCCACCACCGTGACCACGGCGTCCGGGGAGACCACGCGCACCCGGCGGGTGATGAACTCGGCGAGGTCGATCTCCTGGAGTTCGGCCCGCTCGGCGAAGCCGTCCAGCCGGGCCACCTCCAGCACGTCCTCGACCAGCGTGCGCATCGCCTGCGCCCGGTCCCGCACCAGCTCGGTGGGGCGGCCCGGGGGCAGCAGCTCGGCGGCGGTGAGCAGCCCGGTGACCGGGGTGCGCAGCTCGTGCGCGATGTCGGCGGTGACCCGGCGCTCCGCCTCCAGCCGCTCCTGGAGCGCCTCGGCCATGCCGTCGACGGCGCGCGCCAGGTCGTCGGTCTCGTCGCGCACCCGGCCGCCGATGGCGTCGCGCACCCGCACCTCGGAGTCGCCCTCGGCGAGCTTGCGGGCCGCGGTGGCGGCCTTGCGCAGCCGCCGCGAGAGCTGGTCGCCGATGAGCACGCCGAGCGCGATCCCGCCCAGCACCACCGAGACGGAGCCCAGGATCAGCACCCGGTCCAGGTCGTCCAGGACGGCGAAGCGGTCCTGGAAGCGGGTGTGGACCGACAGCACCTTGCCGTCGCGCAGTGGCACCGACGCCCACACCTCGGGGCTGCCGGTGCCGGAGTCCTCCAGATAGGTGGCGCGCTGCCCGCGGGCCGCGAACTTCCGCAGGTCCTCGGGCAGCCGCGGGTCGTCCAGCTTGGCGCCGAAGCCCAGCACCCGGGACTCCTCGTACCACTTCTGGGCGACCTTCACCCGCTCGTCCATCACCGTGCGGCTGTTGTCGAGCATCGAGACCCGGGCCGCGTTGTGGACGACGAGGCTCAGCGCGACCGCGACCAGCGCGCTCACCGCGGCGATCGCCAGGCTGACCTTCCAGCGCAGTCCGGAGCGGAGCGCGAGTCTCACCATGGTCCTGCTTCAGCCCCTGAGCTTGTAGCCGAAGCCGCGGACCGTCTCGATGCGGTCCTGGCCTATCTTGCCGCGCAGCCGCTGGACGTGGACGTCCACGACCCGGGTGTCCCCGCCCCAGCCGTACTCCCACACCCGCTCCAGCAGCCGGTCGCGGGAGAGCACGGTGCCGGGCGCGGCGGAGAACTCCAGCAGCAGCCGCATCTCGGTCGGCGTCAGCGCGACCTGCTCACCGCCCTTGCGGACCTCCATGCCCTCCGGGTCCACCTCCAGGTCGCCGAAGCGCAGCACCCCGCCCTCTGGCTCCTCGGGTCCCGGCTGTTCGCCGCCGCGGCCGCCGGGGCCGCTGGCGTGGCCGAAGCGGCGCAGCACGGCCCGGATGCGGGCGACCAGCACGGCGCCGTCGAAGGGCTTGGTGACGTAGTCGTCGGCCCCGGCCTCCAGGCCCAGCACCACGTCGATCGAGTCGGCGCGGGCCGACAGCATGATCACGGGCACGGTGGACTCGTCGCGGATCCGGCGGCACAGGCTGACCCCGTCCAGGCCCGGAACCATCACGTCGAGCAGGGCGATGTCGGGCCGGTCGGCACGGAACCGCTCCAGCCCGGTCAGCCCGTCGGGCGCGGCGGTCACCAGGAAGCCGTCGCGCTCCAGGGCGAGCTGGGTGGCCTCGCGGATGACGTCGTCGTCCTCGACGAAGAGCACATGGGTTTCGGCCACAGCCTCGGTTCAGCCTTCCGTTCCGTCGTCCTCGCCGCCGTCCCTCGCGGCGGCGCTGGGGGCGGGGTCGTCCGTGGGGCTGCTCTTGCTGTAGTCGGTGTGCCGGTGCCGGACCACGGTGAACGCCTGCCTGCTTTCCGCCCAACGGTAGGTGATGACGTCCTCGCGCGAGGGGCAGCAGACGGTGTCCCCCGAGGCGTACGAGAGCTTGGTGACGCTCAGATCGCCCTTGACGACGTCGGCGTAGACGGGCGGCTGCTCGTCCGTGAAGACGTTCTCGTACCGCTGTCCCACCTTGCGGTACACATACGAGCCGATGCCGAAGCCGTCATCGCAGCTCGTGACGTTGATGACGAGATCGGACGCGGCGGGGCCGGTCAGCTTCCCCCGGGACACCTCCACCGGGTAGCCCTTGACCGGCTGTCCCTTCGCGGCCGTCGCCGTGCACGGCTGGAGGTGCGACTTCAGGTCCCGGCCGACCTTCGGGTCCTCCTTGATCAGCCGCACCGCGTCGGCCTTCTGCACGGCGGGCGGCTTGGTCGTCGAACCGCTCGCGTACGAGCCCTTGTCCTGCGCGGAGGGCGAGGTCCACTGGGTGCGTGCGGGGCCCTCCGTCCGCACGCCCTGGCTGCCGGCGCTGCATCCGGCCAGCATCCAGCCCCCGGCTGCCGCGAGGCCCACGACCGCGCCGCCGGTGATCATGGCAGTCCTGCCAGGAGTGGCCTTGATCAGGCCGCGCACCGTTCCTGCCCCCGCTCCTGGCGGTCACGCCGGACCTGGTTCCTCGCCCGGAGCGGCTTCGCGGCGGCGGGCTCGCCCGCCGGCTCGCGGCCGAGCGCGCGGGCATCCAGCTCGCGGCTCTCCAGCTCCTGCCGCAGCCGCGCGAGCGCCCGGTGCAGCGTGCTCTTGACCGTGCCGGTCGACATACCGAGCGCCTCCGCCGTCTCCTCCGTCGTCATCTGCTCCCAGTGTCGCAGCACCACGACACTGCGCTGCTTGGGAGCCAGCACTCCGAGTATGTCCATCAGCAGGGCCCGGTCGGCGTGCTGCTCGGTGCCGTCCTCGACGCTGGCCTCCGGTAGCTGCTCGGTGGGCACCTCGTCCAGCTTGCGGGCGCGCCACCACTCGGTACGGGTGTTGATCATGACGCGGCGGAGATACGCGTCGGCGAGGGACTTGTCGGCTATCCCGTCCCAGCGGCCGTAGGTGCGCACGAGCGCGGTCTGGAGCAGGTCCTGTGCCTCGATCGGGTCCGGAATCAGCCGGCGGGCGCTGCGCAGCAGCGCGTCCTGCCGGTTGCGCACGTACTCCTCGAAGTCCAGAACCTCGCCGCTGCTGCCGTTCATCGTGCAGCCCTCCATCCCGCTGTCTTCCCCACGTTGAATGCCTGCCGTTCGGCGGCACGGGAAGGACGCTACGGAGGCGCTGTTGCGGCGCCATGTGCGTCAGCACGTCGGCAAACGCACAGCTACCCATAGGTTGTGTAACAGCGGAACCCGGTTCGACGGAGTGTCAGAACCGGGTCCTGGGAGTGTCACAGCTCTGTCACAGGAAGCCTGGTGAGGCCGTGAAACCGGGGTGCGGCAAGGGCGGTGCGGATCAGGTCAGCGGCAGCCGGTAGAGGCCGCCCGCGAGCGGTTCGACGAGGCCGTCGGAGACCAGTCCGTCGAGCGCCCGGGCCCGCTGCACCGGCTCGTTCCACACCTGGTCCAGCGCCGCCTGCGGCACCGGCGCGACGGCCTCCCGCAGCACCGCCAGCAGCTTGCCCCGCACCTGACGGTCCGTCCCCGCGTAACTCTGGCCGCGCCGCGGCGGGCCGTCGTGCTCCGGCGAACCGGCCCCGCGCCAGGCGCAGGACGCCGCGATGGGGCAGCGCGCGCAGTCGGGGGTGCGGGCCGTGCAGACCAGGGCGCCCAGCTCCATCGTGGCCGCCGCCCAGCGCGCCGCCGTCCGCTCGTCGTCCGGCAGCAGGGCGCGGGCGAGCTTGCGCTCGGCGGCGGTCGTGGCGTTCGGCGGGTACTGGACGCCGCCGACCGCCCGCGCGAACACCCGGCGGACGTTGGTGTCCAGCACCGGGTGGCGCTGGCCGTACGCGAACGAGGCCACGGCCGCCGCCGTGTACTCGCCGACCCCCGGCAGCGCGAGCAACTGCGCATGGTCCTCCGGTACGTCACCGCCGTGCCGCTCCCTTATGGCCGCCGCCGCGCCGTGCAGCCGCAGCGCGCGGCGCGGATAGCCGAGCCGCCCCCAGGCGCGGACCGCCTCACCGGGCGGCTCGGCGGCCAGGTCGGCGGGGCGCGGCCAGCGGGCGAGCCACTGCTCGTACACCGGCAGCACACGGCTCACCGGCGTCTGCTGGAGCATGAACTCGCTCACCATCACACCCCACGCTCCGGCCTCCGGGCGGCGCCAGGGGAGGTCGCGGGCATGGGCGTCGAACCAGTCGATGACGGGCCGGTGGAGCTCGGCACCGTCGGGGGTCGGGGTTGCGGCGGCCGGGGCGGCGGAAATGGCAGTCATCACATCCGATCCTGACACGGCGGAACGCCCGATGGGGGCCGAGGGCGCGGGCGTTCGGGTCGAGCCGGGGCAGATCCGAGCGAAACGGTGCAATTCAGGTGAGGTCGCGCGGTGGACGGCCGGGAACCGCCCGTGCTGTTGTCGCCCAGGTGGCCGATCCGGTCGGATGATGAGAAAAGTAGGGAGACCGGCGGCGGTTATTGGCGGGTCGTGGGGTCGATCTCCCATAGAGTTTCCGCGTGGGATCTCTGCGCAATCCGATCGGGCCGCTTCCCTCCTCCATCTACTGGCGGCGGAGGGCCGTTGCGCTGGCCCTGCTCGCCGTCATCGTGCTGCTCGTCATCTGGGCCTTCGGCTGGGGTGGTTCGGGCGGCGGCGGAAGCGACGAGGGCAAGGGGCCGGGCGGCGGCGGACCCGCGCGTACGATCACCCCCGGACCGACCACCTCCGGGCCGGTGAACAGCGAACGCCCCGGTGGGCGCGACGAGTCGGACACCGGCGGCACGGGTCCCGGCTCGGGTTCCGGCTCCGGCTCCGGCTCCGGTTCCGGTTCTGACTCCGGCGACGGCGGCACGGACACCGGGTCCGGCGGCGCGGGGGACGACGGCACCTCGGGCGGTACGGGCGGCACCGGCGACGGACTCGGCGAGGGCGACGGCCAGGGGCTGCCCGTCGGGTCGAGCCTGCCGGAGTGCAAGCGCGGCGACATCGACCTGACGGTGCGCAGCGTCAAGGACGCGAAGGTGAAGAACACGTACGAGCCGGATGAGAAGCCGACGTTCGAAATCACCGTGAAGAACTCCTCGAACAGCTCCTGCGCGGTGGACTTCGGCCGGGCGGCCGCCTCACTGACCATCACGGACGCGGACAACAAGCACGTCTGGGCCTCGGACGACTGCCCCGAGGGCACCGCCACCGCCCTGATCGAGGTGCCCGCCTCCGGCGAGACCAAGCGCACCGTGGAATGGGACCGCAAGCGCACCGCCGCCCACTGCGCGAAGCCGACCGGCAGCAAGACCGCCGCGCCCGGCACCTACCTGGTCGAGGCGGAGCTGGACGGCCTGGGCACGGCCAAGGTGTCCTTCGTCCTCGCCAAGGACTAACAGCAAGAGGGGGCCGGATCCGCCGACGCGGATCCGGCCC
>NZ_RIBZ01000231.1:0-9789 GCF_003721215.1 Streptomyces botrytidirepellens | reverse complement strand
GCCCCCGCCGGGCGCGGTACCCGGCGCCGGTGCGGTGCCCCCGCCGCCGCCCGCCCCGACGGGCCCGGGCACCCCGCGCGCGTACCAGGGTGCGCCGTACGGCACCGGCGGCTACGGTCAGCCGGGCTACGGCGGCCAGGCCCCGTACGGCGGGCCCGGCTACGGCTACCCCGGCGCGGCGTACCCCGCCTACCCGGGCGGTGCCTACCCGGGCGCGGCCTATCCGGGCGCGGGTTACGGCCAGGGCTGGCAGCCTGGCGGGACCTATCTGCCGAACAACGGCACCGGCACGGCCGCCCTGGTGCTCGGCATCGTCGGCCTGGCCTTCTTCGCCAGCGTCGTGCTGGGCATCATCCTCGGCGTTCTCGCGATCATCTTCGGGGTGCTCGGCCGCGCCAAGGCGGGCCGGGGTGAGGCGACCAACGGCGGCGTGGCCCTCGCGGGGCTCATCCTCGGGGTGGCCGCCGTGGTGGCGGGTGTGGTGATGATCTTCGTCTATGTCGCGGCCGCGAACAGCGACAGCTCCGACGGCACCGACGACTCCGGCTACGCGGACATCTCGGTCGTGCGGGTGGTCCCGTCCGCCGACATGAGCCGCTGACGCGCCTCCATCAGCGTGAAGCCCAGCAGATTGAGCCCGCGCCAGCGGGCCGGGTCCGCCGCCCGCTCGTCGTCCGCCGCCAGCCCGATGCCCCATATCCGGTCCACCGGGCTGGCCTCCACCAGCACCCGGGAGTTGGTCCCCACCAGATAGTCGCGCAGCGGCGGGTTCTGGCCGAACTTGTGCACACTGCCCTCGACGACCAGCGCGAAGCGGTGCGCCCGCCACCGCGCCTCGTCGAAGCCGCGCACCGAACGCCCCGCGTCCTTGGCCTGCTTGGGGTGCGAGGCGGCCAGCGCCCGCCGCTCGGCGTCCGCGTCACCGAACAGCCGCGCCTTTCCGGCCATCATCCAGTGCTCGGCGGTCGGGTAGGTGATGCCGTCCACCTCGAACGGCGCGGGCCACCACTGGCTGAAGCACCCGGCCCCCACGCCGCCGTCGCGCCGCGGCCGATGGCCCCAGAAGTACACGTACGTGACGGTCTCGCCGCGCTCCGCCCGGTCCACCAACTCCTCGACCGAGCGCGGGCCGCCGTCCGCCGTGGCCGATGCCGTCACCCCGTTCGTCTCCATGCCCGGGATTCTCGCACCGGCCACCGACAGCGCCCCGGGAGCGGAGGCGGCCGCCCTCAGAGGCGGACACTGATTTCGTCGCGAAACCAAAAAGCAACGACGGAATCCCTTGTTGAAGAGCGGGTGCTCTGCCAGGATCATCCCTCGATTCCGGTTGGAGCCACGCCGCCCTCCTCGCGTGAGGGCGGTCCGGCGGAGGAGATCAGGCGATGGTTCAGCGATGGGGTCCGACGGAGCGGCGGTTCGCCGAGGGGGCACAGCGTATGGAGTCACGGCACGAGCCCGAGAGCCTGTCCGCGCCGCAGCTCGCTGCGGTGCGGCGCAGCATGACCGGCGGCCGCATGGCGCTGTCCCGCCGTGGGCTGCTGCGTGCGGGCGGCGCCGGAGCGCTCGCCGCCGGAGGGCTCGGGGCGCTCAGCGGCTGCGGGATCCCGCCCGCCGGGCGCACCGGCGCCGACAGCGCCGCCGATGACCACTCCGCCGAGGAGAAGCGCGTCGCCTTCTCCAACTGGACGGAGTACATGGACGAGACCAAGGGCGGCCGCCGCCCGACCCTGGAGGAGTTCCGGCGCCGCACCGGCATCACGGTGAAGTACACCGAGGACATCAACGACAACGTGGAGTTCTTCGGCAAGATCAAGCCGCAGCTCGCCGCGGGCCAGGACACCGGACGCGACCTCATCTGCGTCACCGACTGGCTGGCCGCCCGGATGATCCGGCTCGGCTGGGTGCAGACCCTGGACGCCGCCAACCTGCCCCACGCCTACGCGAACCTGGCGGCGGAGTTCCGCGACCCGGACTGGGACCCGGGCCGCGCCCACTCCTACCCCTGGACCGGCATACCCGCCGTCATCGCGTACAACAAGAAGGCCACCGGCGGCCGCAGCGTCACCTCCGTCTCCCAGCTCCTGGAGGACCCGCGGCTCAAGGGCCGGATCGGCCTGCTCACCGAGATGCGCGACACCGTCGGGCTGACCCTCCTCGACATGGGCAAACGCCCCGAGAACGTCACCGCCGACGACTTCGGCGCGGCGATAGCCCGCCTCCGACAAGCGTCCGACCGCGGCCAGATCCGCCGCTTCACCGGCAACGACTACACCGGCGACCTCACCCGGGGCGACCTCGCCGCCTGCATGGCCTGGGCCGGTGACCTCATCCAGCTCCAGGCCGACAACCCGGAGATCGAGTTCGCCATCCCCGACGCCGGCTACATGACCGCCACCGACAACCTCCTGATACCGGCCGCGGCACGCCACAAGAAGAACGCCGAACGGCTCATCGACTACTACTACGAGCCCAAGGTCGCCGCGAAGATCGCCGCCTACATCAACTACGTCTGCCCGGTCGACGGCGTACGCGCCGAACTCGCGAAGATCGACAAGGGCCTGGCGGACAACCCGCTGATCCTCCCGGACGAGGAGATGGCCGCCAAGTCCCACGCCTTCCGCTCCCTGTCGAGCAAGGAAGAGACGGCGTTCGAGGACGCGTTCGCCAAGCTCACCGGCGCCTGACGGCCTGACACGCGAGGAAGTCCACCCATGACCCAGCCCAGCACCACCACCGGCGGCGACGTCCGGCTCGACGGGATCAGCAAGACCTACGGGTCCTTCACCGCCGTCCACCCGCTCGACCTGCACATACCCGCCGGCTCCTTCTTCGCCCTGCTCGGCGCCTCCGGCTGCGGCAAGACCACCACCCTGCGCATGATCGCCGGGCTGGAGGAGCCCGCCACCGGCACCATCCGGCTCGCCGGGGACGACGTCACCGCCCTCCCGCCGCACCGGCGGCCCGTCAACACGGTCTTCCAGAGCTACGCCCTCTTCCCGCACCTCGACATCTACGAGAACGTCGCCTTCGGGCTGCGCCGACGGGGCATCAAGTCCGTCAAGAAGCAGGTCGGGGAGATGCTGGACCTCGTCCAGCTCGGCGACTTCGCCCGCCGTAAACCGCAGCAGCTCTCCGGCGGCCAGCAGCAGCGCGTCGCCCTAGCCCGCGCGCTCATCAACCACCCCCGGGTGCTGCTCCTCGACGAGCCGCTGGGCGCCCTCGACCTCAAGCTGCGCCGCCAGATGCAGCTGGAGCTGAAACGCATCCAGACGGAGGT
Source organism: Streptomyces botrytidirepellens (assembly GCF_003721215.1). NCBI lineage: Bacteria > Bacillati > Actinomycetota > Actinomycetes > Kitasatosporales > Streptomycetaceae > Streptomyces > Streptomyces botrytidirepellens. The sequence continues at coordinate 6,512 of NZ_RIBZ01000231.1, read as the reverse complement.
CGGCATCACCTTCGTCCATGTCACCCACGACCAGGAGGAGGCCATGACCATGGCCGACACGGTCGCGGTGATGAACGGCGGCCGCGTCGAGCAGCTGGGCGCCCCGGCCGAGCTGTACGAGAGCCCGGGCACCACCTTCGTCGCCAACTTCCTCGGCACCTCCAACCTCATCGAGGCCGAGATCACCGACAAGAGCGGCGGCGACCTCCTCCTGACCGCCGCCGGGGGCCGCCTCACCCTGCCCGCCGGGCGATGCAGTGCCCCCGCCCGCACCGGTGCCGCGGTGCTGGTCGGGGTGCGCCCCGAGAAGATCTCCCTCACCCCCGCCGAGGACACCGGGGCCGTCCCCGCGGTCCGCAACCGGATGACCGGCCGCATCGCGGACTCCAGCTTCATCGGCGTCTCCACGCAGTACGTCGTGGCCACCCCGGACGGCGCCGAGCTGGCCGTCTACGAGCAGAACATCGAGCGCGACCCCCGGCTCGTCCCCGGCGCCGAGGTCGTCCTGCACTGGAGCCCCGCCCACACCTTCGGCCTCGACCCGGCCCAGGACATCGACGCGGGCACCGACACCAGTACTGACGGGGAGGCGGCGTGACGGCCACGGAGACGCGCGACGCGGCCCCCGTCAGTGCTGCGCCCCGTAACGTACGCAAGCGGCTGGTGCCCTACTGGCTGCTGCTCCCCGGCATCCTGTGGCTGCTGGTGTTCTTCGTGGCCCCGCTCGTCTACCAGGCGTCGACCTCCGTCCAGACCGGCTCGCTCGAAGAGGGCTTCACCGTCACCTGGCACGTGCAGACGTACTGGGACGCGCTCACCGAGTACACCCCGCAGTTCCTGCGCTCGGTGCTGTACGCGGCGACCGCCACCGTGCTGTGCCTGCTGCTCGGCTACCCGCTCGCGTACCTGATCGCCTTCCGGGCGGGCCGCTGGCGCAATCTGCTCATGATCCTGGTCATCGCGCCGTTCTTCACCAGCTTCCTGATCCGCACCCTCGCGTGGAAGACGATCCTCGCCGACGGCAGCCCGGTGGTGGGGGCGCTGAACTCCCTGCACCTCCTGGACGTGACCAGCTGGCTGGGGATCACCGAGGGGCAGCGGGTGCTGGCCACGCCGCTCGCCGTGGTCTGCGGGCTGACGTACAACTTCCTGCCCTTCATGATCCTGCCGCTCTACACCTCCCTGGAGCGCATCGACGGCAGGCTCCACGAGGCCGCCCGCGACCTCTACGCCCGCCCCGTCACCGTCTTCCGCAAGGTCACGTTCCCGCTGTCCATGCCGGGTGTCGTCGCGGGCACCCTGCTGACCTTCATCCCCGCCGCGGGCGACTACATCAACGCCGAGCTGCTGGGCTCCACGGACCAGAAGATGATCGGCAACGTCATCCAGTCGCAGTTCCTGCGGGTACTCGACTACCCGACGGCCGCCGCGCTGTCCTTCCTCCTCATGGCGGCGATCCTCGCGATGGTCACCGTCTACATCCGCAAGGCAGGGACGGAGGATCTCGTCTGATGGCCCTCATCCGCTGGATACGGCGCAACCTGGTGGTTCTCGCGGGGCTCGCCACCCTCGCGTATCTGATCCTGCCGAACGTCATCGTCCTGGTGTTCTCGTTCAACAAGCCCAACGGCCGCTTCAACTACGCGTGGCAGCGGTTCTCCACCGACGCCTGGACCGATCCGTGCGGCGTCCCCGACCTGTGCGGTTCGCTCTCCCTGAGCCTCCAGCTCGCGGTGTGGGCCACGCTCGGCGCGACCGTCCTCGGCACGATGATCGCCTTCGCGCTGGCCCGCTACCGCTTCCGGGCCCGCCCCGCGGTCAACAGCCTGATCTTCCTCCCGATGGCGATGCCCGAGGTCGTCATGGCCGCCTCCCTCGCCACGCTCTTCCTCAACATGGGCGTCGGCTTCGGCTTCTGGACGATCCTCATCGCCCACGTCATGTTCTGCCTGAGCTTCGTCGTCACCGCCGTCAAGGCGCGCGTCATGAGCATGGACCCCCGGCTGGAACAGGCCGCCCAGGACCTCTATGCCTCACCGGCGCAGACGTTCCTGCGCGTCACCCTGCCGATCGCCGCCCCCGGCATCGCCGCCGGTGCGCTGCTGTCCTTCGCGCTCTCCTTCGACGACTTCATCATCACCAACTTCAACGCCGGATCCACCGTCACCTTCCCCATGTTCGTGTGGGGATCCGCGCAGCGCGGCACCCCCGTCCAGATCAATGTGATCGGAACGGCGATGTTCGCCGTCGCGGTGCTGTGCGTCCTCGCCGGTCAGCTGGCCGGCGCCCGCCGCAAGAGGAGCTGACACCCATGGCCGCAGACGCCATGCCCCGCTTCCCCGGAGGCAGCGACGCTCCCGGACCGCCCGTCCTGGCGGCCCTCGCCGACGTCGCCTACACCCCGTACTGGCTGGACGACCCCGGACGGCCCCGCCCGCACCCCGCCCTCGTCGGCGACGAGCGCTGCGACCTGCTCGTCATCGGCGGCGGCTACAGCGGACTGTGGACCGCCCTGATCGCCAAGGAGCGCGACTCCGGCCGCGACGTGGTCCTGGTCGAGGGCCAGGAGGCGGGCTGGGCCGCCTCCGGCCGCAATGGCGGGTTCTGCGCCGCCTCCCTCACCCACGGCCTCGGCAACGGCGCCGCCCGCTGGCCCCGTGAACTGCCCGACCTGGAACGGCTCGGCCACCGCAACCTGGACGCCATCGAAGCCGCCGTCGACCGCTACGCCCTCGACTGCGACTTCGAGCGCACCGGGGAGATAGACGTCGCCACCCGGCCCCACCAGATCGACGCACTGCGCGAAACCGTGGCCCAGGCCGCCGCGCTCGGCGTCCCGGAGCCCGAGTTCCTGGACCGTGACGCGGTGCGCGCCGAGGTCGACTCGCCCACCTTCCTCGCCGGGCTGTGGGACCGCCGGGGTGTGGCCATGCTGCACCCCGCCAAGCTCGCCTGGGGCCTCAAGCGCGCCTGCGCCGAGCTGGGCGTACGGATCTACGAACACACCCCCGCCGAGCAGCTGAGCCGCGCCGGAACGGGAACTGCCGGAACCGGATCCTCCGGGATGCTGGTGCGCACCCCCTACGGCCGGGTGCGGGCACGGCACGTCGCGCTGGCCACCAACGCCTTCCCGGCCCTGGTGCGCCGCGTCCGCCCGTACATCGTCCCCGTCTACGACCACGCCCTGATGACCGAGCCGCTGACCGGTGAGCAGCTCGCCGCGATCGGCTGGCAGCGGCGGCAGGGCCTCAGCGACACCGCCAACCACTTCCACTACTTCCGCATCACCGCCGACCACCGCATCCTGTGGGGCGGCTACGACATCGTCTACCGCTACGGCGGCGGGGTGCGCGCCGAATACGACCATCACCCGGCCACCTACCGCACCCTCGCCCAGCACTTCTTCCGCTGCTTCCCGCAGCTGGAGGGCGTGCGGTTCAGCCATGCCTGGGGTGGCGCGATCGACACCTGCTCGCGCTTCTCCGCGTTCTTCGGCAGCGCACACGGCGGACGCGTCGCCTACGCCCTCGGGTACACCGGCCTCGGTGTCGGCGCGAGCCGCTTCGGCGCGGAGGTGATGCTCGACCTGCTGGCGGGCGACGACACCGAGCGGACCCGGCTGGAGATGGTGCGCAGCAAGCCCCTGCCGTTCCCGCCGGAACCGGTCCGCTGGGCGGGGATCGGCCTCACGCAGTGGTCGATGAGCCGGGCCGACGCCAACGGGGGGCGGCGCAATCTGTGGCTGAAGGCGATGGACCGGGTGGGGCTGGGCTTCGACAGCTGAGGCCCGGCGTCAGGTGGGCGGCTTCTCGCTCCGTTCGCGCGCGCGGAGCACCGCCCACAGCAGACAGCCGCACAGACACCAGCTCCCGACCACATCCAGCGGCCAGTGGTACGCCCGGCGGACCAGACCCGCCCCCACCGCGAGGTTGAGCAGGACGACGGCACCGATCAGCCACCACCGCGGCCGCCCGCGCAGGAGGGGGAGCAGCAGCACNGCGGCCGCCCGCGCAGGAGGGGGAGCAGCAGCACGGCCGCCGCGCCATAGGCGACGGCGGCCGTCGCGGCATGGCCGGACGGGAAGAACCCGGTCTCGCCCGCCAGCGGGCCGGGCGGACCCGGGCGGTCGATCAGCGCCTTCAGCGGCGCGACCAGGGCCGGGACCGCCGCCATCGCCAGCGCGGCGGCCAGCGGCCCCGGCCACCACCGGCGCGCCGCTTCCATATCCGACCGGGTACGCCACACCGCGCAGGCGAGCGCGATGCCCAGGACAGGGAGCGCCACCGCCGTATTGCCGAGGTCGGCGAAGAACTCCGCGGCGGGGGAGGGGAGGGGCGATCCGGCGATCGCGCGACCGAGCCGCTCGTCGAACGTACGGAGCGGTCCGTGGGCGGCGACCTGCCAGGCGCACAGTGCGAACACCGCCAACAGCGCCAAGGGGAGCAGGAGCGCACGGAGGACCGCGTTGCGGAGGGCTCGGAGCGCGCGGAGGAAGACAGACGGCGGCCCCGGAACAGGGGGGGTGGTTCCGGGGCCGCCGTGGCGACCGGTGTGCCGCTCGCCCCGGGGGGTTTGGGGCGGGCGGCCGTCCGATCGGTGAGGAGATCCGGAGCCGGAGGCTCCAGTGGTGTGCGCGAGGGCACAGCCGGGTCGGAGCTGGGGAAGCACCGGCTCGGCATCGCCCGCAGTCCCCTGCGAGCGGGGTGTTTCTCTCATCTGGAACGACCGTACGGCAGCGGGAGGCTGTCGGACAGGCCGATCACCCACCTGTCATCGGCCCCGCACATCTTCTTCACGCTCCCGACGATCCACCCACAGTCACAGCTCGGCGAGGGCGCCCTCGAGGACGTCCAGACCCTCGTTCAGCAGGTCCTCCCCGATCACCAGCGGCGGCAGGAAACGCAGCACGTTCCCGTAGGTACCGCAGGTCAGAACCAGCAGGCCGGCGGCGTGGCAGGCCTTGGCGACGGCCGCCGTCGCCTCCGGGTTCGGGTCCTTGGTGCCCGGCTTCACCAGTTCGATCGCGATCATCGCGCCACGGCCCCGGAGGTCACCGATGATGTCGTGCTTCTCCTGCATCGCGGCCAGCCGGCCCTTCATGACCTCCTCGATGCGCCGGGCCTTCGCGTTGAGGTCCAGCTCGCGCATCGTCTCGATCGCGCCCAGCGCCGCCGCGCAGGCCACCGGGTTGCCGCCGTAGGTACCGCCGAGGCCGCCGGAGTGCGCCGCGTCCATGATCTCGGCGCGGCCGGTGACGGCGGCCAGCGGAAGGCCGCCCGCGATGCCCTTGGCGGTGGTGATCAGGTCGGGGACGATGCCCTCGTCCTCGCAGGCGAACCACTGGCCGGTGCGGCAGAAGCCGGACTGGATCTCGTCCGCGACGAAGACGATGCCGTTGTCCTTCGCGAACTCGGCGATCCGCGGCAGGAAGCCCTTGGCGGGCTCGATGAAGCCGCCCTCGCCGAGGACCGGCTCGATGACGATCGCGGCCACGTTCTCCGCCCCGACCTGCTTGCTGATCATGTCGATGGCCTGGGCCGCGGCCTCCTCGGCGCAGTTCTCCGGGCCCGTCAGCCAGCGGTAGGGGTAGGCGACCGGAACCCGGTAGACCTCGGGCGCGAAGGGGCCGAAGCCGTGCTTGTACGGCATGTTCTTGGCGGTGAGCGCCATGGTGAGGTTGGTCCGGCCGTGGTAGCCGTGGTCGAACACGACGACCGCCTGGCGCTTGGTGTGCGCGCGGGCGATCTTCACCGCGTTCTCGACCGCCTCCGCGCCCGAGTTGAACAGCGCCGACTTCTTGGCGTGATCGCCCGGCGTGAGCCGCGCCAGCTCCTCGCAGACCTCCACGTACCCCTCGTACGGCGTCACCATGAAACAGGTGTGCGTGAAGTCCGCCAGCTGCGCCGACGCCCGGCGCACCACGGCCTCGGCGCTGGAGCCGACCGAGGTCACGGCGATGCCGGAGCCGAAGTCGATCAGCGAATTGCCGTCCACGTCCTCGATCACCCCGCCGCCCGCACGCACCGTGAAGACCGGCAGCACACTGCCCACACCCCCGGCGACCGCCGCGGTCTTACGGGCGAGCAGCTCCTGCGACTTCGGGCCGGGAATCGCGGTGACGACGCGACGCTCCTGGGGGAGGGACGGGCCTCCGGACAGTTCGGTCATGAGGTACTCCACGGGAAGAAGGGGGCGTGCTAGTGGCTTTACTCGCAGGCTAGGCGCGCGGCGAGCGAAGCGGCATGTTCCGTTCGGGAGCAGTGCGTGTGTCGCCTTGTCCGCGACGGACATAGCCGCAGCCCGGGGGACATCCCGGCACGTCGTGAGGTGCCACCCCGGTGGGGTCACTGAACTCCCCGGGCGGGAACACTAGATTGAGCGGTGGCGCGGTGGCGCGAAACGCAGAGGCACAGCCGGTCAGGGGGCAAGGGGTAGCAGATGGACACCGAGGGCACGTTCGACTCCCGCAACACCCGACCCACCCCACCGCCCCGCCCCCCAGCCCCACCCCG